>JANPKE010000358.1:0-2747 GCA_031425875.1 Nitrospirota bacterium | reverse complement strand
ACCCCCACGTGTCCCCGGCGCTCCACTCACACGACAACCCAGTCAGTAACCCGCCGGGGGTGCTCCCAGGAGTTCACCTGGATCACAATTTGAGGCTTGTTTTCGCTGCTACGTTTGACTACCCTCCATGGCTACGTTATGGCTACGCTCTCGCGTAAGTTCTTGATTGAAAAGCCGTAGTTTCGGGGTGGTACTGGAAACCCGTCATCCACCCCATACCCTCTCGTCGCAACCTCTTGGGGCATAAGCTGATCGGAAGATACGGGACGGGCGAAGTTGCTGCTGGTTGCACCGAGGTTGCAGAATCTGGCTTTGGCGCCGGCGTATCCAACCGGTCGACGGCTTGCTTGTTCCCGCCTGGAATCAGATGGCCAGTCAAATCTACTGTGACCTGGATGGAGCTGTGACCCATCTGATCATTCACAATAGACCGGGCTTTCGCCGTTCTGCATTAGGAGCGAGGCAAACGAATGACGTAAGTTATGGAACCGGACTTGTCGCACGCCCGCATGACTGGGAGATTTCGATCGATGAGACGCCTGTTGACCTTTGGTCTCTCCAGGGGGAGCTGGACCCGCCCTTTGAATCTGTGGCAGAAAAACGGTGGGTTAAAGAGGATAAAGCGAGTTTCTATACAGCGGCAGAAAAGCTTCCGGTCAATATGGTCTTCGCTCCAGGAATAGCAGACAAATAGATGCTGGATTAGCCCCGCAAGGGGTACCGCAATACCTTTTGCCTATTCTTGCTGTATCCGAGCGGAGTGGCAAGGATGTAATACTGGGCCATGCACTGCCACTTAAGTTCAGGTGGCGGTGCGGTGTCTCATAATTTCCTATTTTTTATGAACAGAGTAAATCGCCCGCGATGGTGACGCCTTGAATACTATCGAGCTACTCATCACGAGATCTCGCAAGCTCCGACCGGAGTGTTTCAAATGCTAGCAAACTGCCAAATCGCAGGGCACTATGCAAATGTCGATCTCAAGATTCTCGCTTAATGCCGTCTCCCTGCCAACGAAATCGAGGTGCGCAGTCGATTTGAGGGATTTTCCCAGTCGACATATTCCCCCAACAATCCTAATGCTAGCGTATGTTCCATGCAAAGGCTTACTCGGCTGCCAGTGCAACGTCGTCGCTTGCACCCACCACGATTGTACGGCGCGATCCGACTGGACGTGACGTACGCATTGATATCCTCTTCTGCGGCATCTGCCACTCCGACCTCCATCAGGTGCGGAACGAGTGGAGCGGCGCCATGCCCACCGTCTACCCTATTGTGCCCGGCCATGAGATCGTCGGCCGAGTGACAAGAGTTGGCTCCGCAGTGACCAAGTTCAAGTCCGGGGACATCGCCGCAGTGGGGTGCATGGTCGATTCGGACGGGACTTGTCTTGAATGCCAAGCTGGTCTTGAGCAGTTCTGCCCTCATCTGACCCTCACCTACAACTCGCCGGATACACACCTCGGAGGAGTCACCTATGGGGGGTACGCCGATAGCATCGTCGTCGACGAACGATTTGTCCTGCGTGTCCCTTCCAATCTGAATCTGGCAGGAACCGCTCCGCTCCTGTGCGCCGGGATTACAACTTACTCGCCTTTGCGCCATTGGGGCGTCAACAAGGGCAAAAAAGTGGGTATCGTCGGGCTTGGCGGACTAGGCCATATGGGCGTGAAGTTGGCTCATGCGCTCGAAGCCTACGTTGTCGTCTTCACCACGTCACCAAAGAAGAAAGAAGACGCGCTTCGCCTCGGGGCCAACGAAGTCGTCATCTCTCACAACACAGATGAGATGCGGAAGCATGCTGGCAGCTTCGACTTTATCCTTGACGCCGTCTCCGCCGATCACGACATCAATTCCTACCTGAACCTGCTCCGCCGCGACGGAAACATCACGCTTGTTGGTGCACCCGAGCAGCCACTCGGGGTCGCGGCATTCGCCCTCATTATGGGACGCCGCAGCCTATCCGGCTCGTCCATTGGCGGCATCCACGAGACCCAAGAGATGCTCGATTTTTGTGGCGTACACAACGTCACCGCCGATGTTGAAGTCATCCCCATTCAGAGGGTCAATGAAGCCTACGATAGACTGCTCAAATCCGATGTGAAATACCGCTTCTCCATCGACATGGCTTCCCTTAAATCGAGTTAAACCCATCGTGGATTCTCGCTAAACATTCATCCCGATACCCACACCCATTGAAGAAGAGCACGTGAAGTGGGTGCGCTAATGCGGCCACACCTTAAATAACGCATTGGTGCCAAAACTGGAAGTACTATACGGGACCTGGACATTTGGCGCTACATTCGATTGGGATGCATTCTCGCGTGCAGGCGAACTGATTTCAGAACGCCGTGGCGGACCTGAGCTATCCCTGATCTACCGTTTGTATAAAATCAAGCCAATGCAAAAGTTTAAATCCTGTCCTATCATTTAAGATACCCCCCTCCCCCCTGATTTCTTAATCAAAACCTGTTAATTTTCAATCCATAAAGATGAAGCACAGCTGCTCAATCTATTTATTTCTGATATTTTCTCTGATCACACACAACGCTTGGGGACAAACCCCGGATTCCACTAAAGTAGTCGATTCAACGGCTTACAGGACAGTAGTATCCGATAGAATCAATGAGGCAGACGAACGTGAACGGGGACCGTCTTTAAGCAAGTTAATGAAAAAGGCCGACGAGTCCTTCGGAAAGAAGAATTACTATGCGGCCATGAAGTATTACAGTTTTGTGCTGAAACCT
>JANPKE010000357.1:0-4624 GCA_031425875.1 Nitrospirota bacterium | reverse complement strand
AGTGCATGACTGATCCGATCAATATGTTGGGTCATACTGGTGGTGAACATCGTTTGTGAGATCACCTCGAGGGCGAGTTGCATCATTTCCGCAGCAATGTCAATCGTGTCCCCCTCCCGGTCTTTCCACGCTGCCACTCGCTGTTCTCCCACCTGCGCCATCCGATCGGCCATCGCAGCCATCCGGGAGCGGTGAAAGATCGGCTGAATGATGCGACGATGCCGCTTCCAGACTTCGCCCGAATTGGTCACCAATCCATTGCCCAGGACCAGTGCAAGGCCGTGTGGCTTCTGAGGGTTGTAGACCTTCACGAAGCGGTCAGATTGTTTGACCAGAATCTCTTCGGCAAGATCGGGATGACTGAACAAATAGAATGTCTTCGGACCCAGCCGAAAGCGGAGGGCATCCCCGTGTTGTCGCCACCACGTCGAGAGGGACTCCAGGGGACGTTGTCTGAACGCACCCAAGTGGCCCAGCAGTGGTACCGCGCCGGGCACATCGACAAGCGTGAAGGGGGGAACGGAATCCGGCATGACTGCGCGGACCGTATCACACTAGCTCAGGGGCATCAAATGAACATGGGGACAACTTTGACTACAGATTGTGCGAGCTCCAGTGGCTCATATCAGATCTCAGAGTAGTACGCATCAGCTCTCCAGCCTCTGAAGCTCCGTTAGGGTCTTGGCGATGTAATCGCGCACTTGATCGGGATTCCAACTTGAGGAGATGCTTCCAGACATCGACACACCAATTCCGTCGCTGCTCTTGAGAAAACGAGCCCAACCCAACTCACGAAGGAGGACCACCACGCTCTCCACATGCGCTGGAGTGAAATACGAAGTGATGTCAGCGTCGAGCCGTTCATTGTTTGGTTTGAGCAGGTCGTCCTCAGATGCACTGGTGACCGTCCGGATCAGGAAGAGACCACTTCGGATTGAACGGAATACTATCCTGCCCGAACGGGTCATGCATGCGTCCAGCTCTGGCGGCGGAGCGGGTCGCTGAATGGTTACGGATAGAGTTGTCAGGTTTGAATATGTCGCACGAACTCTGACCGGCAAACCCCTCCAGCTACCGTGGAGCAACCGGTCGCTCCAAAGTCCCCAGCTCATGCGAGGAGTTTCTAAACCGTTGGCCACATACCCGATGACCCGCGTGTGGTACCGGATCGACCAAAGGATGATTCCCGCAATTACAGTAACGAGTAGTTCGAAAACAACCATTGCTGGGTCCGTTGTGACAATTGGGATGTTGTAGAACTCCAATCGTGGCCACTTAACTATTCACTATGTGGTTCCGTATAAGATCTCAATCGTCGTGCGATGTTGGATGGCCTCACTGCTATAGATCAATTCTCCAATCTACATAGAATTCAGCTCCCTTCGAGTTTCACGCCGTGAGAGATCTCTAGGAGAAGTCGCTCGGTACTCATGTATTGAAGCGTATCATGAGGCCTGGAACACGCTGGAGTGAGTTGTCCTGTTCTGTCTAGGGCTCAAGAAGCAAGACAATGGAAGTTGACGCCATTGATTGAGAGAGGAGGATTGAAGGTCAAATTCGTTTGGTTTCGAATTGGGCGATAGGATGCGTCAAAGCCCAAAAAAATCGATGAATGGGCATACGAACGAATGAAGGTTTTTGGCCCTGTACGGAAAGTACCGCTACAAGACTTGAGCTATGGCATGGTCACTCTGATCACAGATCATTTTCTGGAATAAAAGCTCGCTGGCTTTCGGGTTTGCGTTTGAAAGAATCGGGCCTCACGCGGAGATTTTATCCGCCTTGGCCATCGTCGTCCGCACTATCCCTCGTCGCCGTCCCCGAGGTGCCTTACGAACGGTGACTTCGACATCTTGTCCAAGTAAAGAGAGGAAATGAACCAGACGTTCGATAGAAAATCCGGCCATCTGTCCCGCTAACAGTTTAGACACCTTGGCTTGGTCAATCTCTAACTGCTCTGCCGCTTCGACCTGCTTCCATCCTCGATCTTTGATTGTCTCTTGCAGTGCTTGAAGAAGGCTGCTTTTCAGAATCAATTCGGCGGACTTCTCCTCGGAGAACCCTAGATCCAGAAACACATTCCCACTGCCTTTCGTCACTGTGGCGCGTGTCATAGCTGTTGCTCCTTCCTCCACTTCAATAAGTCTGCATATCGGCCCTTGGCTAGCTGAATATCGCCTTTCGAAGTCTTCTGAGACCGTTTTTCGAAGACGTGCAGCACATAGACCGCCTCCTCAAACTTGGCCACGTAGAGAACCCGATAGGTCCCGCTTTCTGCCCACACGCGGATTTCATTGACGCCAGGCCCTACCGTGGGTATCGGTTTCCAATCATCTGGTTCCTTGCCTTGCTGCACTTTGAAAAGTTGATGCCCTGCCGTTTCCCTGGCATCTTCGGGAAACCCTCGGAGATCCTCCCTCGAAGATCCGACAAAATGAACTCCTTTCATTGCTCCATACCTGCTGCCCACACCATACTCATGCGACATTCATATACTGATGAGACCGTCAAAGTGTGCGTGTATAACTCCTTGGAAAGTGCATTTCTTCAAGCAAAACAGGCGATTATTAAGATCAGGCTACGCACTATTTGATGGTCGGCTCAGTAAGCATGTGATGTTTAGTATATGCCATAAGTGGCATATCAGCAAGAGGCCCACTGAGTTTTCGGCGTTCCGAAGAAGAGTCAGCAGGTGGCCTCTACTGGGATGATGCGGACGATCACAGTGTCTATCGACTCCATGGAATGGAAATATATAGAGCCCTCGGTGGTAGTATCCTTCGAGGATGAGAGCCTCCATTAACAAACGCAGGCAATTCGTGGTACTGCGTGCCGCCCTCTTGGGAAATGCATCTCGGGATGGTATTCTGACAACTTGAGTATCTAGTCGCTACCGAACCTGTTGTACCGAAACGAAGTGAATGCCCTGCTAGCCCTCATTGTTCATGATGGTTTGTGACGAAACCGCCAAGACGCTATGCGAGACGGGCACGCGGAACCCTGAGAGACCAAGGGCATACTTGAAACAGTATGTCGAGGCCACGAAGGGCGAGCCTGTCCGCTGGCCGCGCGAAGCTCGCGGCCAAGCTTGTCGCAGCGGCGTATAGGTGGTTGCAGTAGAAGCATTCATGAATAAGCGGGCTACGAGCAGCAGGACCTATGGCCGGCTCCACACGCATCTCCCAGTTTGCGAAGCAGGACCTCTGGACCAGGGATCTGACCACCATGTCATGGCTCCAACGGTTGAGCACTCAGGCGCTTCGACTAGCCACCGCCGTCGGCATGGAGTTCCGCCATCGCTTGCTCGACGCGCGAGCAGCTGGGTTGGTCTACACGACGTTGCTGTCGATGGTGCCGTTTCTCGCCGTGATGTTCTCGGTGCTGAAGGGCTTCAATGTCCACCATGTGATTGAACCCTTCTTGGCCCAAACGCTGGAGCCGCTCGGCCCCAAGAGCCAGGAGATCACTACGACCATCATTGGCTTCGTGGACAATATCAAGATGGGGGTGCTGGGGGCGTTCGGGATTGCCGGTCTGTTCTATACGACCTATTCGTTGATCGACAAGATCGAGCAGGCCTTGAATGCAATCTGGCAGGTAAAGCAGGGACGGACCTGGGAACGAAAGTTTACGGACTATTTGAGCGCGGTCCTCGTGGGACCGGTGCTCGTGGTGAGCGCGTTCGGTCTGCTCGCGTCACTACAAAGCCATACGGTGGTTCAGCGTCTCGTGGAAATGGAACCGTTTGGGACGCTGCTGGTGTGGAGCGGCGATGTGGTGCCCTTCGTGATGCTCTGTGCCGTGCTTACGTTCTTCTACAAGACGATCCCTAATACCCATGTCCAGGTGCGCTCAGCCGCTGTGGGTGGCGTCTCGGCGGCGGTTCTCTGGATCATCGCCGAGGAAATCTTTGCGAAATTCGTCGCAGCCTCCGCCAGTTACAGTGCGATCTATTCGAGTTTTGCCGTCCTCATGCTGTTCTTGTTATGGCTCTACGCCGGGTGGATGATCGTGTTGATCGGGGCGCAGTTCTCCTTTTTTCACCAGTATCCCACAGCCTATTTGTCCCGCCTGCTATGGGATCAAGGCACGTATGTCTTTCGTGAACAACTGGCCCTTAAAGTCTTGCGCGTTCTGGGGCATCACTACCTGAAGGGCGATCGTCCGTTGAAGCTGCCGGAGCTGTCGAGTGAACTGAACATGCCCTTGTCTCTGGTGGAGGAAGAGGTTGAACGTCTCGTCGACAACGGGTTTGTGGGTCGCCTTCAGGAACCGGAGGGGGTGAGTCTTATCAAGGCGCCGGACCTGATCTTCCTGAAAGAGGTTCTGGATTCGGTTCGTAATGGAACCCCACCGTGGGTTGTACCACACCTCGATCCCAGCGATCCGGTGTCTGCCCTGTTGCGTCGTCGAGATAAAGCGGTGGAACGAGCGTTGTTAGGCGAGACCATGCAATCGCTCTTGCAAGATCAACCGCTGTCTCGCTCCACGGAGTCATAGCAGGGTGTTGAAAAAGTCCGCCAGCGGCATTCTCGCATCGCTCAGAGGCTCAACGTACCGAAGCGTACGCCTCGCCCCTCGCTCGCTGTGGCCTTGCTGGACAGTCTTTTTGAACACCCTGAGG
>JANPKE010000356.1:0-3852 GCA_031425875.1 Nitrospirota bacterium | reverse complement strand
TACGCGTTGATGTTCTCGAGCGCCAGGGTCATCCGTGGTGTTTCGTGTGCCATACGTGACGTGGCTCCCTATCCTCCCTAATGCGCGACCTTAGCCCGCCCGAGGTAGATTTCTCGAACATGGTCATCCGCTTGGACGGCTTCGACCGTGCCTTCGCAGATGACGGTGCCCTCAGCGAGCACCGTCACGATCTTTGCAATCTGCCGAACAAAGTCCATATCATGCTCGATCACGACGATCGCCTGCTTCTCCGACAGGGACGTCAGCAAACGCCCGGTCTGCTCCGTTTCCTTATCACTCATACCAGCGACCGGCTCATCGACCAAGAGCAACGAGGGGTCCTGCAAAATCACCATGCCGATCTCCAACCATTGCTTTTGGCCGTGCGACAAGGACCCGGCCCGATCATGGGCATGATTCGATAAGCCGATGGTCTCCAACGTCTCCTCAATGCGCGCGCGCTCGGCTGGCGACGACCGGCCCATCAAGGTCGGGAAGACGCCCTTACTCGCCCGCTTGACCGACAAATCCAGGTTCTGCCAGACCGACAAGTTGCCATAGACCGACGGCGCCTGAAACTTCCGGCCCACGCCCAGCTTCGTGATGTCTTCCGCGTTCTTCCCAACTAAATTGATCCCCTTGCCAAACATGATCTTCCCAGAGGTGGGTTTGGTTTTGCCACAGATGACATCCAAGAGCGTCGTCTTGCCGGCTCCGTTCGGACCGATGACGACACGCAACTCGTTGTAATGAACACTAAAGTTACAGTTGTTCAGCGCCTTGAATCCGTCGTAGTCCATCACGACGTTTTCGCAGTTGAGAATCAGGTCTCCGTCGGTCACGCCGCGGTCCTCCCCTCTGCCTTGATCACCGGCGCCGGGGTGTGCTTGCGCTGGGTCACCTTCCGAATCATCCCCAGCAGTCCGTCCGGGAACATCGTCACCACGACCACGAAGAGTCCGCCGAGGATAAACGGCCAGGCCTCCGGGAAGTAGTTGGTCAACACGCTGCGGCCATAGTTCACAGCCACCGCGCCCAAGATGGCGCCGATCAACGTCCCGCGCCCGCCGACCGCCACCCAGATGACCACCTCCAGCGACGGTAACACCCCGATCTGGGCGGGGGTAATAATGCCCACCTGCGGCACATACAGCATGCCCGCCAATCCAGCCAGTCCCGCGGAGACCACGAAGACAAAGAGCTTGTACATCCAGGGAGTGTAGCCCGAAAACGTGACGCGGGATTCACTGTCGCGGATCGCAATGAGGACCTTGCCCGCGCGTGAGGCCACAATCCACCGACAGAAGAGATACGCCGCCCCGAGGGCGAGAACCGTGATGATATACAGTCCTCGTTGGGTAGACGGGTCCGAGAGACGCCACCCGAGCAATTGCTTAAAATCCGTCAACCCATTCGTGCCACCCAGCCGCGTCTCGTTCCGATTGAACACCAGCCAGGCGGCAAAGGCCAACGCCTGGGTGATAATGGCAAAATAGACGCCCTTGATGCGGCTGCGAAACGCCAGAAACCCGAAGATCGTCGCGAACAGGACAGGAACGAGAATGGCTCCTAAGAACCCGCCAATAAAACTCTTGAACGGGTACCAGAAGAGCGGAAGCTCTTTAACCTGGGTCCAGACCATAAAGTCAGGAAGCTCGCTGCCATACACACTTTCCGCCCCGATCTGCAGCGCCAGATACATCCCCATGCAATAGGCGCCGAGCCCGAAAAAGACCCCCTGGCCCATACTGAGCACGCCGCAATAGCCCCAGATGAGGTCGAGTCCCAGTGCGAGGATGGCAAACGCCAAGAACTTGCCGAATTGATTCAACCGAAAGTCGGAGAGATGCAGCCAGGAGTCTTCGGCTGGCAGCACATTCAGCAGCGGTAGGACGACGAGTAACACCAGTCCGACCAAGTACAACGAGACGGTCTCGCGGCTATCGGGACGAGCGACCGTTTGTTCAGGCATCGGCGTTGCGTCCTTTCGCGGCGAACAGGCCCTGCGGCCGCCACTGCAGGAAGAGAATCACCCCGACCAGGATAAAGACCTTCCCGTAGACCGCGCCGCTGACGGGCTCGATCAATTTGTTCAGCCCCCCAATGCCGAGCGAGGCCCAGATCGTCCCGGCGAGTTTGCCCACGCCTCCCGTAACCACCACCATAAAGGCGTCGACGATATAGTTCTGCCCGAGTCCGGGATCGACGTTGCCCACCATGGTCAGCGCCCAGCCGGCGATCCCGGCCAACCCAGAGGCAAAGGCGAAGGTATAGGAGTCGACCTTGCGGGTCGGGATGCCGAGACAGGCACTCATATTGCGGTTCTGTGTGACCGACCTGACCCGAATGCCGAGGTTCGATCGGAAGAGCAAAAAGTAGATCCCCAGGACGCAGACGATCGACAGGATGATGATGAAAATTCGGTTAAAGGGAAGATACACCCCGACCATGACTTGGACTCCGCCGCGCAAGGCTTGCGGCGCAATGACCGCCGTGAGATCGCCAAAATAGACCCGCGCCGCCTGCATGAGGATCAAACTTACGCCCCACGTCGCCAACAGGGTTTCCAGCAGTCGCCCGTAGAGAAAGCGAATCACGGTTGCCTCCAACACCCAGCCAAATGCGGCGGCCGCAAGAAAGGCGACGGGGAGCGCCGCGGGAAAGTACCAGTCAAACAGCTCGGGAGACACCCAGCCGACGAACGCCTGTTGCGTGACGAACGTGGCATAGGCGCCCACCATCATCAACTCGCCGTGCGCCATGTTGATGACACCCATCAAGCCGAAGACGATCGCCAGGCCCAGCGACATCATCAACAGAATCGAACTGAGGCTGATGCCCCGAAAGAATGTCTCGATGGCACCCGCCCACCAGCCCCAAGAATCAATCTGCCCGATCGACGCGTGGGCCGCGTCCGCCAACGCGCGCTGCTCGTCCGTCGCCCCGCTCTGGGCGCCGGCGTCCACGAATTCTTTGAGCACGGGCGCACTGTTCTGACTGCGGAGCTCTCCGAGCTTCTTGACGGCAGCCACCCGCACCGCAGGCTCGTCAGCACGGAGCTGCAGCAGCCGCGCGGATTCCTCCATCGTGTACTTAACCCACCAGACGGGCTCCTTCACCGCCGCCTGCTCCAACCAGGCAATGGCTTCCAGCCGGCCGGTGCCGACTAGATCGGCGGCGGCGGACCGTCGGGTATCCGGGTGGTCACTGGTGAGATTGGCATGGTTTTTCAGTAGATCGATCACAGGCTTGATGGCTTGCCGGGTCGCCCGATCCGCCTCGGTACGGATTGCATCAAGCTTGGGAAGCAGACTGGCATCGCCCTTTTCGACGAGGAGCGCCGCCGCCGCGCTCCGGACCGCCGCATCTTCACTTTTGATGTCGATGAGCGCTTGCTCGATCGGAGTGGCCGATTGAGCTGGGAAAGCGACCGTTGGCGTCGCAGGAGCCACTTCATCAGCTGCCAGTACCGACGGGAGATTGAGCCCGATCGGCAGGAACGCCAGCAGGATGAGTGTGAGAACGTACGTCGGGATGCGGGCCAGACTCATCACAAACAAACCTCCGTGCATGAACTGCGGCAACGGACAGCCCCAAGCGGGGGGGGGCTGGAATCTTCGTCACGAACGATTCCAGCCCCTCTCCGACAGACGCTGGACCCAGTGTCAGAACGGCCGGTGAAACGGCAAACCGGCTTGCGTCCCGCTCCTATTTCTTTTGATAGGTCCCTTGATGATTAATCCAGTCGCACCCCTTCTCGGGATTGGTGTACTCACTCCAGGGCTCAGGCTTCACCAGGCCTTTGGATCGATGCACGACCTTGAACTGCCCATTTTTCAGAATTTCGCCGAT
>JANPKE010000355.1:0-2933 GCA_031425875.1 Nitrospirota bacterium | reverse complement strand
GGCAGCGGCGGAAACGGATTAGCCGCCGGTGCAGGATCCTCTCCAGAACAACCGGCCACTCCTGCCACAAGGAAGAGAGCAACTCCTAACGTACCGAACCTCTTCATGAAAGCCTCCTTTTGAGTTGAGATGAGAGAATGGCACCTGTTACCCGACTGCTGCGATCCGATTAAACTGAACGCGCGGACGGTTGGAAACGCATGACCCAATGGGCCCAATCGTCGTGAAATTGGCTGCCGTATAATGCATGAAATGTAGAAAATAAATACCTAATGATTAGTAGCGATAAGTATATGCACTCATCATGACGATATGTGCGTGCCGTTCAGTCACCGAATGTTTCGTTGCTCAGCAAACTACGTGCCATCGAGGACAATGGCTTGTGTAAGGCGTTATCTTTGAAATGGCGCCATATTGTGCTTCCATAGCCTGTCGACCTCTCTCGTTTTTATAGAATCGAATTGGATACACCCCATGAATCGAATTCGATACAGTCAGTGCTTGACTCCAGCTTCCCTGTCAGGTTACGGGTGCGCTTCCTTCCGCCTCTATATCTCGCGATCTTCCTGCGCGTGGCGGTGTCCGTTCCATGACGCAGTGCGTCTGCGGCTGGGAACTGAAGACGGGAGAGTTGGTGTGGAATATGGCGTGAGAGCTGATCGTGTGCTCTCGGCTTGCTCGACTTGCCTACAGTTGGTCATCTATACTCGATTCGCTGTGATCGCTATCACGACCCTATCTTTCTGATTCGCCTACCCTGTGGATGATCTAACTCGACAGCTCAGCGAACGATTCGGCTTTACCACCTTTCGGCCAGGCCAGGAAGCCGTCATCCGTGCCGTGTTAGCAGGCCGCGACGCGATGGCGGTCATGCCGACCGGGCAGGGGAAGTCGCTCTGTTATCAGCTGCCGGCGATCCTCTTGCCAGGGCTGACGCTGGTGATTTCTCCACTCATTGCTCTGATGGAAGATCAGGTGGCCGCCATGAAGCAGCGGAAAATTGCCGCGGCCACGTTTCATTCCGGGCTCACCGGGGTTGAAAAGAGCCGTGTCATGCAGGGGCTCCAGCAGCGACGGCTTCAGCTGCTCTACCTGGCACCGGAACGCATGCAACACGAAGGGTTCCTCCAGCTCTTGCGTTCCCTCTGGGTCTCGCTGCTGGTGGTCGACGAAGCACATTGCGTGTCCCAGTGGGGGCATGATTTTCGACCGGATTATCTCAAGATCGGTCGCTTACGCCGGGAACTCACGAATCCTCCCTGCCTGGCGCTGACGGCCACGGCGACTACGCGTGTGCAAACGGATCTGTGCCAGCGGCTGTCGCTTCGCGATCCGTTCCGACTCGTCGCAGGGTTTCGTCGAGCTAATCTGGCCTTGTCTGTCCAGTGCTGCCAGTCTCGCCGGGAGAAATTGACGGCGCTGGAGCGGGTGGTCTGCGGGACGGAGAAGGGCACGATCCTCGTCTATTGCGCGACCCGTCGGGCGGTAGAGGAGGTTGCGGCATGGCTGGAACAATCGCATCCCTCGGTCGGGTACTACCATGCCGGTCTTTCCGATGAGGAACGGCGTCTCATGCATGAGAAGTTTCGTACGGGATCAGTAAGAATCTTGGCCGCAACGAATGCCTTCGGCATGGGCATCGATAAGTCGGACGTCCGATTGGTCGTCCATTTCGACATTCCCGGAAGTATCGAAGCCTACTACCAGGAAGTAGGGCGTGCCGGTCGCGATGGACGACCTGCCGCCTGTGTGTTGCTGTTTCATGAACGTGACCTGGCCACGCAGGAATACTTCATTGACCAGGCATTAAAAGACTCAGAAGGTATTGCGCGTGCAGAGCGAATGCGGACGCTTTTTCAAGAAATGCTGGGGTATGTCTCGGTGTCGAGCTGTCGGCAGCGTGCGATTCTCGAGTATTTTAGCGATGCAGCCGAGCTGGCGTTGGGCCCCTGCGGCCTGTGCGATCGCTGTCTCGCGCCGGCGCGGCAGCCTGGCCGCTCGATCTCCCACGAATCTGAAGTGTCCGAGAAGGCCATATTGGAAACCGTATCCTGGTGTATGGGGCGATTCGGTATGGGCCGAATCGTCGACATTCTCCGTGGGAGCCGTTCAAAAGCGCTGTTGGCCTATGGCGCAGAACAGTGTCCGACCTACGGAATCGGTCGCGCTCAGACGAAGGCGGTGGTGACACGTCTAGCGAAAGCCCTCATTGACTCAGAGTATCTTCACGTCGAGGGTACGGAGTATCCCACTCTCGAATTGACGTCCAAGGGGCGAGAGGTACTGCAAGGGATTCGCGCGGTGGCATTGCCACAGGGAGAGGAACCTCAGGCCGATGTCCCAGCGAACAAGCCGCGTCGCGGGTCTGCCGCCGTCATGGGCGCCCCTCCAGCTTCGCCGCCGGATCCGCAGCTGTTTGAACGGCTCAAACAACTTCGCACAGAACTCGCCGAGGAAGAAGGCGTGGCGCCGTTCCTGATTTTTCACGACAGAACGTTGAAGGCCATTGCCGGCGACAAGCCGGAGACGTCTGCTGCCCTGTTAGAGATTCCCGGCATCGGTGAGATGAAGGCAGAACGCTATGGCCGGCGGGTCTTGGCCGTGGTCAATGGGGGTCAATAACCATCAGCGCGATCGGTTGTCGGTCGTCGACACGCAGCTTGCAATTCATACTGAAAGCCGTGGAAACTCCTTGGGAGTCCACGAGAAAGAACATGTGAGGCTGGCGTCGCCATCTGCCAGGCTCAAAAGGACTCGCTACGCAGACGATGGCCCGTTGCCTGTCTGTTACTGCCGGACGAACCGGGAGTGAGCCGTGATGATACTCCGAGGGAGTACGTTGCAACCCAGCTATGCTGCCTGAGCTGGTGCAGCGATCGGTTGTGCCGTCCGCAACAGGCGCCTTCTGATTCTTCGAGCCTCGTGCATCATCC
>JANPKE010000354.1:0-7424 GCA_031425875.1 Nitrospirota bacterium | reverse complement strand
ACCGAACGAGCGAATTGTTCTTCTGCATCAGCTGACGGCCACGAAGCCTCATCAGAATGATGTGGCACGTAGCCCCATGCCACAGCTTGAGGCCTTGCGAGCGTCATCCAGAGAAGACTTAGAAGAAGGTACATCGCCAGGCTGGTGGTTCCATCACTTTGAGCCAGTCTGGAAACCATTTCTTCAATGGCTTCACAGTCAGAAGGATGTGACTCTGCTTGAGTTTGAACGAGCCGCTTCTCAAGTTCCCGGTCTTACACCTATCGAGAAAACCATTGCCATATCCGCGTTCCGTCAACAACAAGAACGGGGATCGGCACCTTCCCGCAACACTACCGCGCTTCGTCGTGAACACCGCCTGTCTGCAGTGTAACTGACTGTTCCACTTTCGTCTGACCCAGTTCTGAGCCACACGTGGCCCGTTCGCGTCGTTGAGAGCCTGAGAAGCAGACGATACCACGACGCCTCACCCCACATAGCTTTGGTTTGGAGTGCTCAGACCTCGAGAGCCAGGTCCGCTAGACGTGCCTGGCTGGACTCGATGGAGGAGCGGTCTTATGGGGTCGTGTTCTCGGTCAGATGGTAGTACTGAATCAGGCGTTCTTGCACGAGCGGAAGAGCGGAAGCGGTAGCGTTCTGTGACGGAGAAGAGTGTTCTGCAGTCAGTTCTTTGATCCAGTTGCCCATGTCATCATACTCATAGGTGGTAATCCACGTCTGTTGCTGATCTTGGCCAAACGCTTCGGTCGTCGCTCGCACCCGCCTTCCCCTGTCGTCATAGTCGTTCGCGACCCGACCAGCCACAGTCCCGTGCGCATTGTAAATGACGAGCTCATGTAGCCGTCCCCACGCGTCATACTGGTGTTTCAACTCACTGAACAACTCACCCTTGCTGTACCGGGCTGTATAAATGCGCCGCCCGAATACGTCGAACAGACTCTTGTAGGCCATCGAATGGTTGACCCAGAGTTGTTCCGAGAGATGGCCCTGCTGGTCGTACAAAGAAAACTCGGCATACTGAAAACCGCCGTTCTCTGAGGTCGTCACAGATGCAGTGTCACGGCCCTCTGAGTCTTGCGCATACACGACCTGCTTCCGAAACATGAGCCTCCCACTGGGATCGAGCGCGAGTTCCTCCTGCAGATGGCCGTCCTGGTCGTACCGGAATAGGGAATACGTGGCAGTATTGGCATATGCCATGTCGATGGCGGCCTCGATGAGGTGGCCCGCACGATCATAGGTTTCCGTCGTGGAGTAACCCAGTTTCTTGATCGTCACACTGCGAACAGGCCCAATGAGCTCATTCGTGATTCTGGTTGTCTCGGCAACACCAGCCGTCTCCCAGAAACTCCCCAGAAGAGTTGCCAATAGGATTGAGAGCACTCGACGATACATACACACCTCCCATAAACATCCTACGACCAGACTTCTAAAATATGAAGCAAGAGAAGAAATTTAGACGGGTGGGGGTGAGTGGACCATCGCCTTCATGATCTTGCCAGACCGACCTTTCGAGAGAGGGATGCAACCGTCTCGTCCGAATGCGAACCCTGTGCATTCTCACGCCAACGAACACCTGTGGAATTTGCATCTCGTTCGGCTGTATTCTTTGAGACTCCGTATTAGGAAGTTTGCTCTTCCGATCATGCCCGGGAAAAGGCAACGGGAGAGGGCGACGTGTGACATATGTCAGCTGAACGGCAGCGGTACATGCAACCAGGCGCACATCCATTATCGGGACCCGTGACGCGGTTTCTCGCAGACGACCATCAACGGCTGGAGAAACTCCTCGACGCAGCCATGATCACCAGGGGCCGGATCGAGCAGGGACACTATGATGAGTTTCGAGCGGGGCTGCTTCGCCACATTGGGATGGAGGAGAAGATTCTGTTGCCTGCGGCTCAGCGATCCAACGGCGGCGCGCCGCTATCAATTGCGGCAGCGCTTCGGCTCGACCATGGGGCCATTGCAGCCTTACTCATGCCCACTCCCACACCCGAACTCATCGCCGTACTGCGCTCGATCTTGAACAAGCACAACGAGGTCGAGGAAGGCCTTGACGGCTTGTATGCCATCTGCGACAAGTTGGCGGACGCTGAGACGGAGGATCTGATGGCGAAACTCCGTGCCGCCCCAACCGTGGCTGTGCTTCCGTATTCTGATACTCCGGCTGTGCTCGGTGCCGTCCGTCGCGCTTTGGAGCGGGCCAAGTATGAGTATCTCTCCGAATCGATGCCATCCTCATGATCATCCGCTTTGATATACGATATGGTATGCTGCGCCTCCAATCATGACGACTGAAACGACTCTCTCCACAGAACTGGCGGCCGCCACAGGGCGACGGCGGACCTTTGCCATCATCAGCCATCCTGATGCCGGCAAGACAACCCTGACTGAAAAGCTCCTGCTGTATTCAGGGCTGATCCGGACCGCCGGCATGGTGCGCGGACGCAAGGGCGGGAAAGCGACCGCGTCGGATTGGATGGGGATGGAACAAGAACGAGGCATTTCCATCACAGCCTCTGCGATGCAGTTCCCCTATAAAGGCGCCGTGATCAACTTGCTCGACACGCCGGGCCACCAAGATTTTTCTGAGGACACGTATCGCACCTTGACGGCAGCTGACAGCGCCATCATGGTGATCGATGCGGCCAAAGGCGTTGAAACACAGACTCGCAAGCTCTTTGCCGTATGCCGTCTGCGGCGGATTCCCGTCCTGACGTTGATCAACAAGATGGACCAGCCGGGTCGCCCGCCGCTCGATTTGATGACCGAAGTGGAACAGGCTTTGAACATTCACGCAAGCGCGGTCAATTGGCCGATCGGATCAGGCAGCGACTTCGTGGGCATTGTGACCCGCGCCGACAACCGGGTCCAACTGTTCAGCAAGACCGCGCACGGCGGAGCCGCGAAAGTGGCGACGGAGACCTTGCCGTTCACCGAACTCGGCGCCACCGGTCGGGTCTCGCAGGAGAGTCTGGACCAGGTCCAACACGACTTGGACCTCTTAGACATCGCCGGCAATCCCTTTACGCGCGAACAATTTCTGCAAGGCGATATTACCCCAGTGTTTTTTGCATCGGCACTCACCAACTTTGGCATCGAGAGTTTTTTGGATGCCTTCGTGCAGATGGCGCCGAGCCCCGGCGCACGGCTGGCCGACCGTGAGGATGGGGCTGACGTCTCCGTCAGCCCGGTTGAGATACCGTTCAGCGCCTATGTGTTCAAGCTCCAAGCCAACATGAACCCCAAGCATCGCGACAGTACCGCGTTTCTTCGAGTCTGCTCCGGGCGGTTTGAGCGAGATCTGGTGGTCAAACATCACCGATTGGGTCGGGATATTCGACTGGCGAGACCGCACAGCTTGGTGGCGCAGGAACGCAGTACGGTCGAAGAGGCCTATCCTGGGGATATCATCGGTATCATCAATCCCGGGGTCTTCGCCATCGGTGATACGGTGTCGTTGACTGGGGGCTTCAATTTCAAACCGCTCCCGCAATTTCAGCCGGAAATCTTTGCACGTCTCAGACCGACAGATGTGTGCAAGCGCAAGGCGTTCGACAAGGGCCTGTCCCAGATGGCACAAGAGGGCACAGTCCAGATCATGCGGAGTCTCAATGATCAGGAGGCATTGGTCGCCGCAGTCGGACGTCTCCAGTTCGATGTGTTGCAATATCGACTGCGCCACGAATATCGTGTGGAAACCATCTTGGATGCGCTGCCATTTAGTTGTAGTGCCTGGCTGGACGGCAATCCTGCCACGTTCAAATCACCGTCGGCCTCGATGCTGGTCAAAGACCAACGGGATCGAGTCGTCGTTCTGTTCGGCGATCAGCTTATGAAGAATATCGCCCGCGATCGGAATCCAGACCACGTGCTGCGGGACATGGGATAGCGGCTGATGACGATCAGCAAACCGCAGGTGGCGTCATCCACGTGAATTCCGTGTTGCGCAAGACGTACATGCGCAGAATGCAGCGGAGCTGTTTAGCGTCCAGTCGAGGATTTCATGAGACTGTCGGCCTGAGGGGGTAGGAAACCGAGGTAGCCTCGGTGCCGCTCCGCCAATTCCAAGACAGAGAACGGTTGGCCGTCAACCATCTCTGGAGAGGAAAAAATCTGTCGGAGATGGTCTCCCGGAGCTCCGACAATGTTGCCGGCAAATACCACGCCTTTCTGCTTGAGCCGGGCCACTGCGTGGTCGATGTCCTCCACACGAACGGCGACGTGGTGAAAGACCTTGTCACCGAATGTATTGACCCACCCAGGAATAATGCTGGTCTTGCCTCGTTCATCCGGATACGCCTGGTCGACAAAGAGCGCTGGGTAGCCGGTCTTCCGATAGACCTTCGCATACCAATCGTCGTACTGCAGGGTTTCATCATAGGCGTAGCCTAGGGTCACAAAGGGTGTCGCCCCACGGTCGATATCGAACGTTCGAATTGTGACATGGTCGATGAGTGGAGAAAACCCCACACCCGTTTCATCGAGCATCGCCTTCAGCACCGTAGCGGCACGATTACGCGCCAGATAGTCGGCAACCATCCGCTCCATGAGACCCTCAAGTTCTTGAGCCTGATCCATGGTCACACCTCATTTACGATCCAAACTTAATGCCTTGAGCCAACGGAAGCTCAGTTCCCCAATTGACCGTATTCGTCTGACGACGCATGTAGGCCTTCCAAGAATCCGAACCCGCTTCGCGGCCTCCCCCTGTCTCTTTCTCTCCCCCAAACGCCCCGCCGATCTCCGCGCCGGAAGTTCCAATGTTGATGTTGGCGATGCCGCAATCGCTGCCGGCGGCGGAGATGAATCGCTCACCATGACGCAGATGATTGGAAAACATGGCCGATGAGAGTCCCTGAGGAACGTCATTCTGCATCTGAATCGCCTCATCGATCGTCTGGAAGGTCATGACATACAGAATCGGCGCAAAGGTCTCGCGCTGCACGATAGACCAGTGGTGTTGTGCCTGCACGATCGTGGGCTCAACGAAAAACCCTGGCCGACTCAGGACGCGGCCACCGTAGAGAATCTCGCCGCCCTCTTTTTTTATTTCGTCCAGCGCAGCGCGATAGCCTTCCACCGCCACCGGGTCGATGAGCGGCCCCATGAGCACATCGTTATCGAGAGGATTGCCGATCTGCACTTGGGCATAGGCCTTCACAAGTCTGCCGACAAGTTCCTCACACCGCGATTCATGAACAATCAGACGCCTGGTTGTCGTACATCGTTGGCCCGCAGTCCCAACGGCACCGAACATAATCGCGCGCACGGCCATGTCCAGATCGGCAGTCTCATCAACAATGACGGCATTGTTGCCGCTGAGTTCAAGCAGCGTGCGTCCCAATCGCTGGCCAACAGCGGCGGCGACTCGGCGCCCAACCGGCACCGATCCCGTGAACGAAATCAGCGGCAACCGGGGATCCTGCACCATGTTGTCCGCCAAGGCCGGTTGGTCGGTGATGAAGAGCGAAAAAATGCCGGCATAGCCCTGTTGCTGCATCACGCGATTGCAGATCCGTTGCACCGCGACGGCGCAGAGCGGCGCCTTGGGCGACGGTTTCCAGATGACCGTATCGCCGGCAATGGCGGCAACAAAGGCATTCCAGGCCCACACGGCAACAGGAAAATTGAATGCGGTGATCACGCCGACCGGTCCTAACGGATGCCACTGTTCGCTCATCCGGTGGGCCGGTCGCTCGGACTGCATCGTGGCGCCGTAGAGCATCCGCGACTGACCGACGGCGAAATCCGCCATGTCGATCATCTCTTGCACCTCACCATCGCCCTCTGCCTTGATCTTGCCGACTTCCAGTGAGACGAGCGTGCCCAATTGATCCTTCTTCTCACGCAAGGCTTGACCGATGAGCCGAACCATCTCGCCACGCTTCGGTGCAGGAACCATCCGCCAGGCACGGAACGCTTCAAGCGATTCTTTCACAATCCGTTCGTAATCCTCTGGCGAACAGGGATAGACGCCGGCAATCTGCTCACCGGTAGAAGGATTGATCGAGGGGAGGAGGGACCCATCATTACGACCGGACCACCAGCTATGATCGGTACTCCCCCCGGAATTCACGGCTTGAATACCCAGGTCTCGCAGTGCAGTGTGACTCGTGCTCATCGGAAGCAGGCTCCAAAATCATTGGCCAAGAAATCTTTTAGTAATACGGATTCCTGAGTGACAAATCCATGGTACCCCGATGGATGGGTCAACACAAGATCCATGACACAGCAGACGCTGGACGCGGTCGTGATTTGAATGGCCGACCAGAGTTTGCCCTTAATACATTGCGGGTAAATCTTCTTCACATAGTTCTCTTCAAAGAATCCGTCTTCGTTTCGTCCGGTGACCGAGGCATAGACCAGAACGACGTCCTGCAGGGTCTGGGGAACGGCATGTTCGAGCACACGCTTCAGGGTCTCTCGGTCTTCGTTGAGTTTGAGGTCCTTCATCAATAATTGTATTTTTTCACAGTGACCGGGATAGCGCAGGGTTTTATAGTTCATCGTTCTGACTGTTCCCGCATAACTGTCGGCCAAGGTCCCCAATCCACCTGACGTGTTGAAGGCTTCGTACAGCAGCCCGTCCAGCTCGATCGTTTCGTACCCTTCCAGCGGCTGCAGCGGGACCTTTTCGCCTTCTTCGATGCCGTAGCAAACATTGCCATATTCGTTGATCAGCCCATCGGTCGACCAGGTGAGCGAATACTTGAGGGCATTGCTGGGATGGACCGGCAACGCGCCCACCCGCATCTTAACCGTATCCAGCGTTTTAAAATGGGTCATTAGTTCATGCGCCACGATACTGATGAAGCCGGGCGCCAGCCCACATTGCGGCATAAAGCCATGCGTGGCGCCCGTGCTCAAAACCTTGATCTGATTCGTCACTTCAACATCTTCCGTGAGGTCGAAGTAGTGCAGATGATGGGTCAAGGCCAGACCAGCGACAGTCGGATTACAGAAATAGGGGAGGCTCGAGAGAACCGCATCGAATCGATGCGCTGAGAGGTAGGTGCCGACAGCATCCGGATGCCGGACATCCAACAGACAGGGAGTGACCCGCTCCAAACCGAGATCTTCGACCAGATGCTTCGGCGCATCCACGCTCATGTCGCCCAGATGGACCTCGTACTGGCCACGCTGGTTAAGCAGGCAGGCAATCAAAGACCCGATCTTGCCGGCACCGAGGACGAGCACACGATGCATCATGAGACATTATACCCCACCGTAGAATTCTGATCATTGGCTTTGAGAAATGGAGCACCGAACAGGCCAAGTCGATCAGCCTTGATCGAGAGAATCAATGACATACTGCAGACGGTCGGTTGGCTCTGGTGTGGTTTGACTGCATCGGCAGGGGGGGATATCGTCTTGCAATCTTCGTATGAGCGTCGTCATCTTCATCGTGCTGGGCACTT
>JANPKE010000353.1:0-2841 GCA_031425875.1 Nitrospirota bacterium | reverse complement strand
CGATGAAGATTGCCGAACAGGTGGTACAGTCTCGCCTGGCTGCTTGCGCTTCTACGATTCCCACCGTGTGTTCAACATACTGGTGGGAAGGAAAGTTGATGAACGACCAGGAATCACTACTGCTGATCAAGACAACCTCTGATAAATTGAATTCTCTCGAAGAAACAATACGGAAGATCCATTCGTACAAGGTGCCGGAAATAATAGCGATTCCTGTCTGCCAAGGGTTTCCACCATATCTAGAGTGGGTTCGCCGAGAAACCTCCTAGATAATGCGGTTGAAACCAGATCGTCGAAGCACTATTTTGGGGTTGACCAATGGGGGGCTAGATCGGTAGTTTACAGGGTAAGTTTTGACATGCCTTCCAGGTACAAGTAGGCACGGGAGACGAAGGTTATGAACCAGACAAATATTCAAGACGGCGATGCCTATACCGTTGTAGTTTTCAGGGGATCCACGGCAAAGCCTATCCGCTTCAGCTTTTCGAAGAAACTACTCCGCCGATTGTTGGTCTGTGTGGGGTTGGTCGTTCTTGCCGATCTTCTCGTGGTTTCTCACTATGCCATCAGAACGGGAGAGGTATGGGAGTTAGCGGCTTTTCGTGCGGAAGCCATGAGCGCACGAGAGCAGACCGCAGCCTTCTCCACGGCTATTGATGACTTGAAGAAGCGCCTTGGGGCAATGAATGAGGTGAATCAAAGGCTTCGGGTCATGCTCGGCATAGAAGTACCAAAAACGGGAGATATGGCAAACGGTAGGGGTGGAGAAGAGGTACCGATTTCTGAAGAGGGAGGCTCGATACCCGGTAGAACCGAATTGGGTGTTTCCTCAGGTATCTCTAAGCCAACATCTGAGGGTAATCAAGAACACTCGTCTGCTGTTGGCCTAGAGCCTTCTCGAGATGCCCTCCTGGCCATTACATCAGTGAAAGAGGGGTTGGAATGGCTTTCAAAGCAAGCCACGGTGCAGGAACGTATTCTTGACGAGTTATCACAAGCAGCTGAGCAGCGCTCGTCTCGCTGGGCCTCGACGCCTTCGATTTGGCCAGTCAAAGGGTGGGTCACGTCTGGGTTTGGCCCGCGAATTTCTCCTTTCACGGAGAAGCCCGCCTGGCATGATGGATTAGATATCGGTGCTGCGCCAAACACCCCAGTCCGTGCTCCGGCCCAAGGTCGGATTACATCCGTAGGATACGATCCTAAGCTCGGGAACATGGTCCGCGTCGATCATGGATTCGGAGTTGAAACCCTCTACGGACACCTGGCGAAGGCCTTGGCGAAGGAAGGCCAACGGGTCGAGCGTGGTGATGTCATTGCGCTCGTCGGGAGCTCGGGCCTTTCCACCGGTCCTCACCTGCATTACATGGTGAAATTGAACGGCCAAGCCCTTGACCCAACCAAGTACATTCTTGAATAGCAGACCGTTTCGATATAATCGAACTCAGTCCAACCTGTTTCCGCTGCTTCTCGAAAGTCCAGGAGTCAGCCGCCCGATCCGCCCCTTGATTAGAACCTATGCTATAGTGCAGTCCCGTATAATCTAGATACCGAGACGAGAGCCTCTTGACCGATCTCGACATTGCTCAATCTGTTACCCCTCGCCCTATCCTAGAAATTGGTTCCCAGCTTGGGATCCGCGCCGAAGAGCTGACTCTCCATGGACAGGATAAGGCCAAAATATCGCCTCAAATCTTGGATCGCCTCGATGCTGCACCGCGAGGACGGTATGTACTTGTCACAGCGATAAACCCAACCCCCTTAGGAGAGGGAAAGACGACGACATCGATCGGTCTTGCCATGGCGCTCACTCGGCTCGGGCGTCGGACCGCGCTTACTCTCAGGCAACCCTCGCTCGGTCCTGTGTTTGGAGTGAAGGGCGGGGGTACGGGTGGGGGGCATGCCCAGGTTGTGCCCATGGAGGATATCAACCTTCACCTGACGGGAGATGCCCATGCGGTGGCCGCTAGCCACAATCTGCTTTCAGCATTCCTCGACAATCATCTGTTTCATGGAAACCCTCTCTCGATCGATCCAACCAGAACTCCATGGCCTCGGACGCTGAGCGTCAATGATCGTGCTCTCCGAGACGTATTATTGGGGGAAGAAACCGGCAGACGTCGGGGCCAATTCGTCATCACCGAGGCTTCAGAGGTTATGGCGGTATTGGCACTTGCGAAGGATTACAAAGATCTCCATGAGCGGCTTGGCCGAATAGTGGTCGGGTTCACAACGTCAGGAACACCGGTCAGGGCTGAGGCGCTTAGATGCGTAGGGTCGATGGCGGTGCTCCTAAAGGACGCCCTCAAGCCGAATCTGGTTCAAACGCTAGAAGGGACCCCCGCATTTGTGCACACGGGACCGTTCGGCAACATCGCCCATGGGAACTGCTCGGTCATTTCCGATGCCATTGCACTTCGATGCGCTGACTTCGTCGTGACAGAGGCAGGCTTCGGTAGCGATCTCGGAGCGGAGAAATTTTTCAACATCAAGTGCCGTGCATCAGGGTTCACTCCGACCGTGGCGGTTGTTGTGGCGACCTTACGGGCGCTGAAACTCCATGGAGGGGGCGGCGTCGCCAAGGCTGGCGTTGCGCTGCCTTCGAGTCTCACGGGCCCGAACCAGCAGGCCTTATCGAAGGGGATCGCTAATCTGGAACAGCATATCGCCAATGTTCTGGCGCATGGGGTCCCGGTTGTGGTCGCCGTCAATGCCTTCAAGGATGATCCTCAGGATGAGTTGGACTGGGTTCGAGAACAGTCACTGAGGATGGGCGCAGTCGATGCGGCGGTCTCTACGCACTGGGCCGACGGTGGGAAGGGGGCCGAACAACTCGCGGCTGCT
>JANPKE010000352.1:0-3459 GCA_031425875.1 Nitrospirota bacterium | reverse complement strand
GGCTGGTATGCTGATCATCATGTATGCTCCCAGGACATGAGGGAAACCCCGTGGGCCGTCGCAGAGGCGCGGACATGGGAGTGGTGGTTGGATGTAGAGAGAGACGATCTCAACGAGAACGCGTAGGCACTTGCTTCAGCGCACCATCTGCAGTTTTAAATCATCGAAATAGGTGACTGCATCAGATTTGGTCCAGAGTCCAACCTGGCCGGTTGAGAAGGTCTGATCGCAAAGGTCAAACACTTCCTTGCCATCAAAAAAGACTCGAACCTGGCATCCCTTAGCACTGACGCGGAGGGTATGCCACTGCCGGATATCAATGATCTGGTCGAAGTTTTGAAGTAGGTGCCGGACCCCCTTGACGACGCGATAGATTCGAATATTCTGCTCCAGAGGATTAGCCCTTGTCAGGTAGTAGTTGCGGTCGTCTGTGGCCCGCCAGATCAGGCCACCTCCCATATCGGCTTTGCCCTCGATCGGCAAGAAGGAGACTTGGAGCTCGAGGTCGGAGGCCCTGATGCCATTGAGGAACACGGTCTTATACGCGTGCTCAGCGCCTTTCCCCAAGAGTTGCGCCAACACATGGGGAGGACTCTTCACACGATCTGTGGCGAGCACGCTCCATTCTCCGGCGGGCCTGCCATCAAACAAGGTCCCTATCTTGAATTCAGGGGGAAGAGTCGCTGGTGGATCATTGTCAAAGGTCCATACGTGGGTTGTGCTCTCAAGTCCGTACCCAACTACAGGCGCAGCTAAAAACAGGGGGGTAATCAGAAAAAGCCGTTGGAGAAATGTACGCATGCTTAGCGCCAAGTAACTTCCTCCCAACAGAGATGAATGAACGTCTCAAACGGAGGAAAGTTCTTGCTGTTTTGTTCTTTTGAGCGCACCCATAGATCGATTTCCATGCCGGCTGGATCAGTTTCGCCCCCGGGCAAGGTGCGTGCGACCGGATAATGGACCTCATGCGTCCTCGGATCGCGCGAGCGCTCCATCACCATGAAGTGTGCGTCATAGTCTCTGTAGAGCACCTGCCCATTCTTATACATCGTCGCCGTACCCCAGCCACCCAGGTACAACCAGGTTTTCGGATAGAGCGGATCGCCGTTATTTGAATCCCCATGTTCGTAGATTCTGGTGGCGATACCGCCGTCCTGAAAGGGAGCTTTTGCGGCAAATCGATCGAACATCACGCGATACTGGTCAGCTCCCTCGACGAATTCAGCCACCACTCGTCCCATGTTGGTGTGCTCGTTCACTTCGATCTCAATCGTTCCCTTCACCGTATTCAGGTGTTTGCCCGCATAGTCGAGATGATCCCAGGGCGTCGTATCACCCATGCTTCCAACGAGCGTCGCCCGATCACCCTTGAGGCGAAATTCGCCGCTGTAAAATGGGTGCTCAGTGGCTTTGAAAATCCTGGTGCCTTCATCACCCTTGGGGGTTCCAAACTTGCCTTCTTCGGCATGCCCAGGGGAGACAAGTATCCCTGAAACGGTCCAGAGCAGAATGGATGCTATGAAGCTCGCGGGAGGTGTCATGGTGTACCTCTTTGGCTATGACTCAACCTCATCCTGGAGTGGCTGAAGGAAGAGACAGGCCTCCGTGAGCGTAACACAATAGAACGCTTGACGACTAATTCGTCATCGGCAGCATCGACTCCGCGGGAGTTGATGCGAAGTCCGGGACAGTATTTACACCCTGCCTGGTGGTGGGTACTATCGTGCCCGTACACTGTTGCTGATGTCATATCGAATTATGAATGCGTGAACGAGTTGTGCATGATAGGCTGGCCACGGCAATTTGAAAGGTTGAGAACCCGCTCATGCACAAGAGGCGTATTTGTGAACTGTAGCAGGCTCATGTTGCAGATGGTCGTGTGGGGAATCCTAAGCAGCCTGTTAGTGCCCGGTTTGGGCTTGGCCGGCAGCCAACAGGTTCCTGCCGTAAACGGTCAGGATTTGCAGAGCCAAGTTAAGGGGACGGCCACTAAAGTCATTCCAGCCGTGGTGAGCATTGCGTCGACTGTCATGGTGCGCGACCAGGCCTTCAGCGACGACGCGTTGCCGTTCGGGCTGTTCAAAGAGCCTCCGTCGCGTCGCCAATATGGGCAGGGGTCTGGGGTGATTGTCTCGCCAGACGGCTACATCATCACGAATAACCACGTGGTCGCCGATGCTGTCGATGTGGAAGTGATCCTGGCGGATCGCCGTCAATACAAAGGGAAGGTTGTCGCGACGGATCCGAAGACCGACGTGGCGGTAGTAAAGATTCACGCGTCGAATCTGCCGATTGCTACCTGGGGGGATTCAAGCCATTTGGCGGTCGGCGATTTCGTGCTCGCCATCGGGAACCCGCTGGGCTTAAGCCGTACCGTCACGTTTGGCATCGTAAGCGCGGTCGGTCGCGCGGATGTCGGCGTGGCGGACTTCGAAGACTTCATCCAGACAGACGCGCCGATCAACCCTGGAAATTCAGGTGGAGCGCTCGTGAACATCCAGGGCGAGCTGATCGGGATCAACACGGCGATTGCGAGTCCCACCGGCGGAAGCGTGGGGGTCGGGTTTGCGATTCCCAGCAACATGGCCCGTGCGGCTATGCAGAGCCTCATTAAGACGGGTCGTGTGGTACGGGGATTTCTGGGGGCCTCGACGCAAGACGTCAGCCCTCCGCTTGGGAAACTTTTTCGTTTGCCGGACGTCAAAGGCGCGATCGTGACCGATGTGCAAGCCAAGGGCTCTGCGGAACGAGCCGGTCTTAAACGGGGCGATGTCGTGGTGCGATTCGACGGGCGGGATATTATGGACAGCGGCCAGCTGCGGAATCTGGTGGCGCAATCGTCGATCGGTAGTAAACATCGCCTGGACCTTATCCGGGATGGGAAGCAGTACCAGGCCGATTTGGTTGTTCAGGAAGCACCACGTGAACGCATGAAGAAAAGTCAGGCGGCCTCGGCTGCTGCCTCCACGGTTCATCCGCTTTCAGGCGTGGTCTTCGATGACGTGACGCCTCCCTTAGCCCGCCAGATGGATTTACCGGTGAATAATGGAGTTGTCGTCACGGATATTGAGGAAGGCAGCCTCGCCGAAGCATCCGGCTTGCAACCGGGTGACGTCGTATTGGAACTCAACCGGCAATATGTAAACAGCTTCACAACCTTTCAGCGCCTCGCCGATCCACTGAAACCCACCGACCTTGCCCTCCTACTCGTGAACCGCCAGGGCAACATCATGTACATCCCAATTCAGGGGGAGTAGAGAAAAGAGATGGCTGCGTGCCGGGAGGGTAGAGGCTGCGAGATTTGAAGCCTCTGCAGGGTCAGAGACTATAGATCCTGAAAGTACCTCATCGTTTCGTTCTCAATCACTTACAGAGGAGTTGGAGATAGACGAAGATTCGATGAAGCCAGATCGGACAAGATAGTTCTGACACAATTCAGCCACAGCATGGAGACTAAGT
>JANPKE010000351.1:0-2393 GCA_031425875.1 Nitrospirota bacterium | reverse complement strand
TAAGGATCGTTTGTGATCTCGCATGTTTTTATCGATCGGCCGATTCTCGCGTCGGTGGTGTCCATCGTCATCGTCGTGATGGGACTACTCGCGATGCAGTTTCTGCCGATCGCCCAGTTTCCAGAAATCACCCCGCCGGTCGTACAAATCGACGCGGATTATCCAGGCGCCAGCGCGGAAGTCGCGGCAGAGGCTGTGGCCCGCCCGATTGAGGTGACCCTTCCAGGGATCGATAATCTGCTGTACTACGAATCGACCAGCAGTAACGATGGGCATGTCACGATTAAGCTGACGTTCGAGATCGGGACCAATCCGGACATCGCTCAGGTCCAAACCCAGAACCGTGAAAAACTTGCCGAGCCTCAACTTCCTCCGGAAGTGGTCCGTCAGGGAATTTCCGTCAAGAAGATGTCTCCCGACCTCGTGTTGGTCATCGCGCTCAAGTCGACCGATCCACGACACGATGCCGTATTTCTCTCGAACTATGCCACGCTTCGTCTCGTTGATGACTTGAAGCGGGTCAAAGGCGTGGGCGATGCGTTGGTGTTCGGGCAGCAAAATTACAGCATGCGGATTATCCTCAACCCGCTGCTGATGGCCAAGCTGGATCTGACCCCGAGCGATATAACGACGATCATTCGTGAACAAAACCGTGACTACCCGGCGGGGACGATCGGCCGAGAGCCTGCTCCAAAGGGGACCGAGCTCACGATACCCATCATCACAAAAGGCCGTCTGACAGAGGTGAAGGAGTTTGAGGAGCTGATCGTACGGGCCTTGCCGGACGGCTCTGCGGTGCGACTGAAGGACGTGGCACGTATCGAACTGGGGGCTCAGTCCTACGGACTGGAAGGCCGGTGGAACAGCAAACCAACCACGTTCATCCTGACGTTTCTGTCCCCCGGAGCCAATGCTCTCGATACTGTGCGTCGGACGCGGGCTCAGATGGATGAACTGGCCAAGAGCTTCCCACCCAGCGTGTCGTACGACACGCCGTATGATACCACTCGGTTCATCGAAATCTCGATCACGGAAGTAGTCAAGACGCTGCTGGAAGCGATGGTGTTGGTGGTCTTGGTCGTGTATCTGTTTTTACAGACTTGGCGCGCGACCATCATTCCCACGGTTGCCGTGCCCGTGTCCCTGATCGGGACGTTTGTCGGACTCTATGCCCTCGGGTTCTCGATCAATACGATCACGCTGTTCGGGATGGTGCTGGCAATCGGGATTGTCGTGGATGACGCCATTGTGGTGGTGGAGAACGTTGAACGCCACATGCGAGAAAATCGGCTCTCGGCAAAAGACGCGGCCAAGCGGGCGATGAACGAAGTGACCGAGCCCATCATCGCGATTGTGTTGGTCCTGGTATCGGTCTTCGCCCCCGTCGGGTTTATCGGAGGGATCACCGGGGCCCTGTATAAGCAATTTGCCGCGACGATTGCGATTTCGGTCACCGTGTCAGGATTTGTCGCCTTGACCTTAAGTCCCGCGCTCTGTGGCGTCGTCCTCACAGCGCAGCATGGGAAACGGGGCGGGTTTTGGGCGTTTTTCGATCGAGTCTTCAGCCGGACGCAGCAGGGCTATACGCGCACGACGGCTGCCCTGATTGCCAGGCCACTTCGGGTCATGGCGGTCTTTGCGTTGCTCCTGGTCGTGTGTGTAGGACTGTACCAGAAGTTGCCGAAAAGTTTTCTACCGGAGGAAGACCAAGGCTACTTTATCGTCGTGGCGCAATTGCCGGACGGGGCCTCGAAGCAGCGGACTGTGGCGGTGCTTGAACGGGTCGAGAGGTACTTTCAGGCCATTCCTGCCGTTCATTCCACCGATGCCCTGACCGGGCAGAATTTCGTGTTCGGCACCAGAGGCCCGAACTCCGCGACGATGTTTGTCCCGCTCGTGTTATGGGATGAACGGCCTGAGCCGCAGTATCATGCCAAGGCGCTTATCGGTGCGGCCTATGCGGAGTTCGCGAAGATTCCAGAAGCCATGCTGCTCGCGTTCAATGCGCCGTCGATACGTGGCGTCGGATCCGTTGGCGGATTCTCTGCGCAACTCCAAGATCCGAGCAGCGGCGATTTCAAGAAATTCGCCATGGTGGCACAGCAATTTGTCGAGCGGGCGAAAAAAGAGCCCGCCATCGGGCGCGTCGGGACGAATTTTCGTGTGTCCTCGCCGAGGCTCTATGCCAACGTGAACCGGGAGCGGGCGAAGGCGTTGGGCATTCCGATTTCGGATATCTTTGACACCCTCCAGGCGTACTTCGGCAATTTCTACATCAACGACTTCGTCAAATTCGGTCGGGTGTATCATGTGCAGACGGAAGCCGAGGCCGAATATCGATCGACGCCTCAGGATCTCTCGAAAATCTATGTGCGGACCCAAAGCGCACGGGG
>JANPKE010000350.1:0-1881 GCA_031425875.1 Nitrospirota bacterium | reverse complement strand
TGCAAGAACGAACGACCCTGGAGATCCTTCACAAACAGGCTGGCGTCCCGGTGCTTGGCCCCCTGCCCTACGAACCAGGCATGCCAGGCCGTTTCCGACCCGCCGTCCTACATCTCGCCAGGTCCTCAACGATCAAGAAGCTGGCGCAGTTGGTATTGAAATCTTCGAGACGAAGTCGCTAACAGCGTATGAGATATCTGGTGTCTTCAAAATCGCCGAGATCACCGCGACTCCGTTCGCTCCTGCGCGGATCACCTCCTCGACATGATCGAGCGTAATCCCGCCGATGGCAAAGATCGGAAGTGGCGTCAGTGAACGAATGGCTTTCAGCCCCTCGGTGCCGACCACCGGATCATGATCCGCTTTCGAAGCGGGTGTAAAAATCGGACCAAACCCAAGATAATCAGGTCGTCCCGCCGTCGCGGCTCGTACCTGTTCCGCAGTATGCGTAGATAGGCCGATCAGCTTGTTAGGCCCCATGACCTTTCGTGCAAGATGGAGTGGCAAATCCCCTTGCCCAAGATGCACACCATCTGCCTCTACAGCCAACGCCAAATCGCAACGATCGTTGACGATGAACAGCACTCCCAGCGCATGTGCACGTTGCCTGAGCGGCAATGCTTCCGCATAGGCTGCCTTCATGGAAGCCGTCTTGTTCCGGTACTGGAACAACCTGACACCAGCCGTTGCAGAAGACGTTAAGACTTCCAGAAGAGGGCGATCAGGACAGACCGATGGATCAAGAATGACATAGAGGCCAGATAGCACCGAGGCGCTCCTGCTGTGTTTTTCCGAAGTCTGCGGCATACCAGTTACCGTTTGGAGTGCTCTAACGCCTTCTGCTTGACGATACGAAAATGTGCTTCCAGTTCCTGACGCATGGCAATCGCCACCAACCAATCCGGCACCATAGATTCGATTTCAATCACGAGTTCGAATGCCGCACGCGTCTGATTCCCCGCTCCAGCTGGCTCGAGCATCCACTCCCGATGATAACGTTTGAAGTCCCCACCCTTCAGATCGGTGACCAAGCCACCGTTCGGCAAGCTCCTCGATTCCGTCACCAACCGGTGTTCTCCTGGCAGCAGAGGATGCTCGATACGAAGATCGATCGTGGCCACCCCTTCACGGATAGTCAACCCGGCGACCCGCATCCGAACTTCAAAGAGATCCGGCCAATGGGAGTAATCGGCCAACAAAGCTTGTATCACTTCAGGCTTGGCTGGAAAAAGCGGATGTGCCGTTGCACGGATTCCACCACCAGGTTCCGTCTTCACCTCTAAATCATCTGCATTAGCGATCGCCAGAGCATCCCTCTGCCATACGGAAGCAGATAGAAGCACATGGACAGCCAACAACAGGACGAAGGTCTGTGATGCTGTGGCTCGCTTATCCAACAATCGCATCCAGTAGCCGCTGGTGAATCTTCCGTACCCGTTCAAGCTGTCCTTTGGCAGGAAACCGTTCGTAGAAGCCCTCGGCACGGAACTCCTTCGTCAGCGGTGCCCACGATTTGACGATCTCAGCGAACGGCTTGTGTGACCGCTGTTCATCCCACTCGGTGATGAGCTTACGATCCACAATCAGATCATCCAGCACACGGATCAAGGCTTTCAGCGTCACATCTCTGGTAAACATGTAACGCTCATTGTTTCCCCAGACCTCGCCCATCACGTCCTTGACCCCCTTCAGGTAGTCACGCACCAGGGCGTAGCAGCGATCAGGCTTCATCCCCAAGTGTGACTCCATCCAGCGCTTATGGACGGTCACGACCTTCAGCAGTTCGTTGAAGACCTCGGACTGAAGAATCCACTTTTCCTGCTTGCTCCGCCCCCCAAGGCGATTGATCTTGTACTGCAGCGGCGAGTCCGGTTCGCCATA
>JANPKE010000349.1:0-3743 GCA_031425875.1 Nitrospirota bacterium | reverse complement strand
GGAAGACCGAAGACCCCGGTGATTTATGGACAGGATGAACGATTCCACATCGGCGGCAGCAAAATCATCCGGGAGAGCACATCAGATGTCCTCACCATAGTGGCCGCAGGCGTCACGCTGTTTGAAGCGCTAAAAGCCCATGACCAGCTTAAAGCAGCTGGGATCGCCGTCCGTGTGATCGATCTCTATAGTATCGCGCCCATCGACCGGACAACCTTGGTGGAGAGTGGACGCGCAACTCAACGCCGAATCCTGACGGTAGAAGATCACTATGCCCACGGAGGCCTTGGTGATGCGGTCCTCAGCGCGGTGAGCACCGAAGGCTTCGCCGTCCACAAACTCGCCGTTCGAGAGATCCCCCACAGTGGAAAACCTGAAGAGCTCGTGGATCACTATGGGATCGGCGTACGATCCATTGTCGAGGCAGCGAAGCGGATCATCAAGTAACCGGTCTTCCAGAGCGAGCGACCAAGATTTATCGCGGCGAGTTCAATACAGACATCACCTGCGCCAGTTGCCACGACAAGGACGGCAAGCCGGTCAAGAAGGATGCACGCGACCTCCGGGACCCGAAGAATCCGACGCGGTACTCGGACAGCTATTGGTTCTGGCGTGTAGCGGAAGGGGTCCCGAAGACGAAGATGAAGGCCTGGAAGGGTACTGCTATCAGAACAGCAGATTTGGCAAGTCATCACCTATCAGCACATGTACTCGCACGACGGGAAGCCGTCCGAGCATTCGGACTACAAGCCATAATCATCCGGATTCTGTCCGACAGAAAAGGGGGAGAATGCGGGACACCGCCTCTTCCCCTTCGTATTTTAAAGCACCCGATAATCTCTACGACCCCTCAGGATAGATTCGGCGCCACGAAGACCAGCACGCTGAGCCGCCCAATTGTATGATTCTTCACACCGTGCTCTTCTCCAGCTGAAGCCATTGTGCCTTGCCCCGCTTCGAGTACTCGCTGCTCGGTGCCGACCTGAAACGTCCCTTGCCCATCGAGTACGATATACACCTTATCCTGATGGCCATGGACATGCCCCTTTTGCTCCTGGCCAGGCTCTAAGCAATAGATGTCACAGAAGAACCGCTCCGTTTGAAACAGGTTATTCTTCTTCATCTTGTCACTGCTGAACTGTTGATAGTCGGCGAGTGTAATCACCTTCATCCTCAAGACTCCATGATTGAACAGGTGAATGCTATTTATGGGAGATGGGACAGCAGTTTCTGATAGGACTGCGTGAGTTCGTTCAGAGCCGCCGTCATCCCCTCCTGCACTTCATGCCATTTGGCATCCGTGGCGCCCTTCAATTCGTCCAACCGCTCTTTGGCACCATCTTTCTTCTTCTCTAGCTCATGCAGTGACTTCTGTAGTTCCGCTCGTGTCGTTTCAGACGCTTTTGTCACCTTCCCACGCAGCTCGACGATTTGCCGTTGAAGCGCCGCCAACTCGTCATGCGCTTTCCGCTCAATCGCCTCCTTTTGCTGAACGGTATACTCCTTGGTCGCCTCGATCGTCTCGCGAGCCTCTTTGACGATCTTCTCGGTCCCAGCCTTTGACTCAGCGGCGACGTCCTGCGGGACGCTTAATCCAGCCATTGCCACCCCTAGCACCCCCATCATGAATGAATATTGATACATCATCCCCTCTCAAAACAGGTAAATGTATAGTCGGTGACCATTTCCAAGTCACGACCACTCAACTTTCCTCGGGAAGCAACCGACAAAGGACAATCATGGGTAGATAGTCGTCACTGAGGAGCCTCTCTATGCCTTCTGACACCGAACCGGCCGCAACTCAACTCGAGCAGCTCGAACAGGCCTTGGTTCAGAAAATTAAAACCGGCGACGTCGAACTTCCCTTGCTCCCGCAAGCCGCCAGCCAGGTGATGGCGCTGGCGTCGGATCCGTCTGCCGATGCGGCCAAGCTCTCAGCATTGATTCATCAAGACCAAGCGCTCGCCGCACACGTCCTCCGAATTGCCAACTCGCCAGCCTACATGCCCCGCAGTCCAGTCGTCTCGCTCCAGCACGCTGTAGCCATGTTGGGCATTACCTTACTGTCCGAAATCGCCTTTACCGCATCCTTGAAAACTGGCGCCTTCAAAGTACCAGGATACGAAGACGATGTAAAACAGCTGTGGCGCCACTCCTTGGCAAGCGGCGCCTTCGCCAAGGAAGTCGCGCGCATGAGGCGAGTCAACGTCGAAAGTGCCTATCTCTGCGGTCTCTTGCACGCCATCGGAAAACCCGTCATCTTGCGGACTGCGACGACCCTTGCCAGTCAACAGCGCATCGCGCTTGAGAAATCCGTCCTGTCTGGCTGGATTGCCGGCTATCACACCGAAGTGGGGGCCCTGATCGCTGATAAATGGGGTCTCCCGAAACAAGTCGCAGTGGCCATCCAATACTACGGGGACTACGACCATGCGACCGAATTCCGGCAGGAGTGCCTGCTCACCTGTGTTGCCGATCGATTAGCCAGTCATCTTCTGACACCTGACGAACTGTCAGAGGACACGCTTCGCGAGCATTCCGTTTTTGCAGAACTCAACCTGTACCCTCAAGACATCGATACACTTCTGCTGACAAAAGACCAGGTGATAACCATTGTAAATGCGATGAACCTATGAGCACACCAAGCACGTATGACATCATTGTGATCGGAGCAGGCCCAGCGGGACAAAAAGCGGCGGTCCAGGGAGCCAAGGCCGGTAAGCGGGTTGCCCTCATCGAACGGGAACGTGGGATTGGAGGCAGCTGCGTCTATCGTGGAACCATTCCAAGCAAAACATTACGAGAAAGCGCCCTCCATCTCGATCGACTCAAGCGGGCCGGTGAGGCATTCCAATTCAATCTCAAACCAGGTACGCAGATTGCCACTCTCTTAAGCCGACTCGAACAGGTCGTTCAAGCCCATGATTCCTTCATGAGCCGGCAGCTTCGACGCAACGGCATCTCCCTGCTGCATGGCCGTGCACACTTCCTCAATGAACATCTCATCGAAATGCAAACCGTCGATGGAGCGCGTCAACAACTCACGGCCAAGACCATCGTTGTCGCCACAGGATCACGCCCAAGAAATCCCAAAGAGATTCCCGTCGACCATGAACATATCCTCGACAGCGACTCACTCCTCTCCATGATGTATCTCCCGCAATCGCTGACGGTCATCGGTGGTGGGGTCATCGGTTGTGAGTATGCATCCATCTTTGCGTTGCTCGGGGTTGAGGTGGTTCTGATCGACCGTGCTCCCTATCCGCTCCAGTTCATGGATCGAGAGCTGGTTGAACAGTTTGTACAAAGTCTTGAGCATCACGGAGGTCGCTACTTGGGTGGGAGCCAGATTGCAGAAGTGCGGTGGGACAATGTTGGACATGTGGTCACAACCTTGCATGATGGCACCGTCATCAAGAGTGAGAAAATGCTTGTCGCCCTTGGGCGACAAGCCAACATTGAAGATTTAGCTCTCTCTGCAGCTGATATCACGGTGTCGGATAAGGGACTGATTCCCATCAATCAATATTGCCAGACCAACATTGATCACATTTACGCAATCGGCGATATGGCCAGTGGACCCGCGCTCGCATCCAAAGCCATGGAACAGGGTCGACGTGCCGTCCGTCACGCCCTGAACCTCCCGATCGGTGATGCGGCGTCAACGATTCCGCTTGGCATCTATACGATTCCTGAAATGGCCAGTATCGGCCTTGATGAGAAAAGCGCGCGTGAACGATACA
>JANPKE010000348.1:0-3397 GCA_031425875.1 Nitrospirota bacterium | reverse complement strand
CACCCAGGATGAATGCGGCAAACAAGATATGGAACTGAGCAACGATCCATACTGCTGTCCGATTGCCCGTATAGGGAAATTCCACCGAAGATACCCCAGACTCCTGGGCGTAGACATTGGTGGCAGCTGCCACACACAGCGAAAACAACACCATGAGAGCCAGGAGACCGCTCGACAGTTTTTTCACGATGCCTCGCCCCCTACTTTAATAACAGACTCAAGAATATTAGTTTCACTCTTACCATACATAAATATACCCAGCGAGAGCTTCACGTAACATCCTGGGTCTCAGTGACGATACCGACAAGATATCCTAGCACTCTACAGATGCTACTAAGTACTCCATAGAACATTAGAACATTGAAGGCCAGGCTCCACACAAATTGTTAACAGATATGAACTTACTGGCCAGCCGAGCATCTCAAATTCCCCAGCCGTTATCTAGGAAATTCCAGAACAATACACAAAAAACCAGAAGCCCGATTCATAGACTTAGATGCGAAAGCAAGAAATAGACTTCCGGATGCTGACGACGTGAACACATTCCATCATCAGCAACCCCTGCGATCCTACCACTCACTTCGCCCCAACCTCACTCCACTGCTTCTTCTCTTCATTCCAGGTTTTTCCGGACAGTGAAAAATTCCGTTCATAGAGCACGAGCTTCCATCGGTCTTCTTCAGAGAGCTTGCTCTTCCAACCTCGCATCTTGGTATTCGGCACCCCCTCTGAAATACGCCAGAACCACACGGAATCTGAATAAAGCTTCATGCGCTCAGGGTTTCTAAAATCCGTGGCACCCGCCTTCACCGGTTTCCCGTCTTTCCCATGGCAACTGGCACAGTTCACATCGGGATTTTTCTCACCTACGTACAACTTCCTTCCCTCTTCAAGCTTCTGAGAATCTCCCCACCAATCTGCCGGCATACGCTTATCCGCATATTCATCTGGAGCTGGAGGTGGCGGTACAATCGGCCCTTCTCCGCCTTGCTCTCCACCACAACTCGATAATAGTCCGAGACCCATAACCAACAGAACGTGAATCAATCTTATCTTCATATTCATGACGATCTCTCATTCTGTCATTAGGAAGGATTCTCGCCAAGACGGCGACGCGGTTGAAACAGTGGCAGACAAACAAAAAAACGCTTCCGCCGAGGTATTGCACCTCTAACAAAAGCGTTCTGGCTACAATATCGTCGAGAGCTCTGCACTAAGGCCCCGCCACACATAAACCGATTCGGCGAGACACTCTGTAGCCCCCAAGGCCGTCATCGGCGATTATGATTTTCTTTTCCCCTGCGACTTCACCTTGCCTCGCTCTCGCTTCCGCTGAGAACGGGCCAGCTTTATTCCGATCACACCGCCAGCTACTGCAACCACCGCCCCGCCCCCCCACCAAATCCACACAGGAGGCCCACTCACCTCACAACCAGTTCCAAAGTTAACGCGGATTTTCCGATCACTCTCTAAATCCTTTTGGTCGAATTCAACCTTAAGGTGTTGCTGCTCCCCTCTCGCCTCTACCAAAAGGGGATCACCAAAATTGTCATTGTGCAGATGAAACATCGCTTTATAATAGCCATCTCCATCCGTCCGCACAACCTGACCGTAGGAAATCTTGGTGTCCTTGACAAGAACGTCTGCACTCGACATCCCTTTACCATCCGGCCCGCATACATAACCCTCGACCATGAAACGATGGTCCGCCTCATGCGTGGCTGGAGCCACCGGTGGAAACATGACGCTCATTACGAGACAGCAACTCAGGACGGACAGTGCTGCTAGACTTCGACTAGCAAGCTTTGAACTTGGCCACTGACTCGTCGCTCGCTCTTTTGAAGAAATACTCACTCGCTGTATAACGAGCACACTAGGATTAGGGCAGGCGTTTCTAACACAGCATTCCATCTTTGTCAACGAAAGGGGCGGTGATTTCGCTGATACGCAAAGGTCTTTCGTAATTTTTATTTTCCAGAATCATCGGAGTTAGCAGGAGCTTCAGAGATAGCCCTTCGTACGCGCCGCCGCCTCATTCTTCGCGGCTTCAGCCAGACGCTCGGACTCTTTTTTCGACACCCAGGACTCCCACGATTTACCGTTTGCAGTGTCTTCCCCGGTAAACGAAATCGTGAGGATATCGCGATAGGAAATGCGACGAGGGTTTGAACAGTCGGCAGGAAACAGTTCCAGATACGAATCAGTCGCGGTGACATGACGATTAAAGAGATACCCGAAAACGGATTCGCCAGCCTTCAACGTTAATGTCACATCGCCACGGTAGTCAAATGCGAGCTCAACGGCTTCCGCCGTTTCTGCTGGAGAGCTCGGCGTGAACACTCGCCCCTCGAGAGAACCACTGATTGCCACCGTATGATTCTTGGTATCGGTCATGGCTGAGATCACGTCACTTGTCACGTGCGATTGATGGCCACCGATCGACGACTGACAGTTGACGCTTCACGGATTCATCGCGAGGTAGGCGATAATGTCAGTTTGGCCGTCCGAACAAATCCAGAGGCCGTACTAAAAGTATCTTCAACTGCAGAGGCCTCATAGCCGCAATGGACCATACAATCAGCGCACTTTTCATTTCGACCAGTCCCATACTTCTCCCACTCCGTCAAGTCCATCAACTCCCGGAAGGTCGCGGTATACCCCTCTTGGAGTAAATAGCAGGGCTTCTGCCATCCAAAGACGTTATACGTTGGATTCCCCCAGGGTGTACATTCGTACTGACGTCGCCCCATAAGGAAATCTAAAAACAGGGGCGATTGGTTGAATTGCCAACCTGGCTTGGGGCGAGCAAGGATCTTGGAGAAGAGCTCTTGAGTCCGCTCCCGTTTCAAGAAATGTTGCTGATCTGGAGCTTTTTGATAACTATACCCTGGGGAGATGGTCATCCCCTCGACGCCGAGGGCCATCATTTCATCAAAAAATGTTCTGACCCGCTCTGGATTCGCATCATCGAACAAGGTGGTGTTGGTCGTCACGCGATGACCACGCTTGAGTGCTGCTTTGATCGCCTTGACTGCTACCTCATAAACCCCATCGCGACAGACAGCCAAATCGTGTTCATCCTTGAGTCCATCCATGTGGATACTGAAGGTCAAGTACTTCGAAGGCTGATATTCGTCCAACTTCCGCTCCAAGAGGATGGCGTTCGTGCAGAGATAAATGTACTTCTTCCGATCTACCAAACCCTTTACGATCGTTGCGATTTCAGGATGAATGAGTGGTTCCCCCCCAGGAATACTCACCATGGGCGCTCCGCATTCCTCTGCCGCCGCCCAGCATTGTTCAGGGGTTAACCGCTTGTCGAGGACATGATCAGGGTACTGAATCTTCCCACAGCCAGCACAGGCTAGGTTACATCGAAAGAGCGGTTCAAGCATCA
>JANPKE010000347.1:0-3220 GCA_031425875.1 Nitrospirota bacterium | reverse complement strand
CGAGACTTGGGTTGAACGCTAAAGCCGGCCTTGAATACTATGTCACCAGACATCTTACGGCATTCGCAGAATGGAAATTCAATTACGCGCACTTCAAATTCAATGAAAATCAAAATCTATTCCCTTTCCCTTATGGCTTAGATGCAACCTATACGATGCATCTCGTCTCATTCGGTGTTGGCTATCACTTCTGATATGTAATCCTCCCTCCTACAACAGCACTGGGAAAACGAGTTTCGTTCTTGTAATCTCTCTCTATGCTGTGATCTCTCCTTGGCCCGATTATGCAAGTCTGTCCTGCCTGCAGCCGCTCACAACCGGAGATCAACCGTTTCTGTATCCAATGTGGTCGGCGGCTCGCCGATCGATCGGATAGTCGGCCGGCTACTCAAGCCCCTAGCACTTCGGCACCAGATCAACTCAATCTCGCGGTACTCTACGGGATGGTCGTCGTGCTGATCCTGGCCGTGCTGTTCCCTCCATGGGAGACACCGCCGGCGCAGACCCCGGAGTTTCTCGGCATGTATTTCATCCTCTCTCCACCAACTCCGGACGCTGTTGTGAGCCGAATGCTCCTGACGATTGAACTCGTCACGATCGCAATTGCCGGCATGTATGGCGCGTTTCTGTTCAGAACAAAGTGATTGGTTAGAGTAAATGCGTGTCCGTTCATCAATTGACCGGTGACCAATGACGTTTCTCAGTCCAACGCGAGCGTGAGGCATTTGGCCGACCCACCGGATTTCATGAACTCATCGAGCTGAACCTGGTGGGTTTCATATCCTCGCATACGGAGCCAGGCTTGAGTGGTGGGACATCCCGTAGGGAGAACAACATGCTTCCCGACACAGACGGCATTGCAGGCGAATTGTAGGGCCTCCTCTTCCGGAACGGCAAGACGCAGCTTGTCCGGAATCCGTTCTGCAATCGCTGCCTGGCCATAGCGATCAAAGGCAGTAGGGAAATAGAGGAGCTCGCCGCCGCTCAAGGAACAGAGGCAGGTATCCAGATGATAGAAGCGGCTGTCGACAAGTTCGAGGGGAATGATTTCTCGGTGAAAACGCTCACTAAGGATCGGGAAGACGCGGATATCCGATCGTTGTCGATAGCCACCGAACCAGTATTCTGAACAACCCAGGAGATCGCCTGCTCCCTCAAAATACAGCTCTTGTTCTACTGTGACCATGTCATAGCCCTGCCCACGGAACCACTTTTCAAAGTGCGCCTCTTCTGGCTGACGTTCGGGGTACCGGAAGCGACTCACGACGGCGGTTCGTCCAACCACGATGCCGGCATTGGCCGTAAAGACGAGGTCGGGCAACCCAGGAATGGGAGTCATTCGTTCGAGCACGACGCCCACGTCCTTTTCTAGCACGCGCATCAATTCATGCCACTGTCGAACCGCCCGTCCGTGATCTACGCGATTGGTAAGCCGCATCCAGGGATTGATCTCATACTCAATCCCGAAATAATCAGGGAGACAGACGAGGAGGCGGCTCATGTCGACTTCCCCAACAGCCTGGCAAGTTCAGACAGAAACGATGCCGCATCCATGACGAGGCCGACCGCCTGAAAGCTCCCCCGGTCGGCCAGCTTGGTCGGAACCGACGGGTTCACGTCGACACAGACAGTGGGAACGGTTGCCGGCAGAAGATTGCCCGTCGCCACGGAGTGGAGCGTCGAGGCGACAAGGAGAGCCAGCCCAACGCCAGGGATCAAGGCGCGCATCGCGCGTTGTGCCAGAACGGAATCCGTGATCACTCCGGGCAAGGGACCATCATCACGAATCGTTCCGGACATGACCACCGGGACGCCTTGACGGACACAGGCTGCCATGATTCCCTGTTTGATCATTCCCGACGTGACCGCCGCCTCAATCCCGCCGATGGCTCGAATCCGGTTGATGGTCCGCAAATGATGCTCATGACCATGCGGGACTGCGCGCCCTGCTGTCAGCCCGTAGCCGAGTGACGTGCCGAACAGATCAGCTTCCATGTCGTGCGCAGCCAGCGCATTCCCGCAAAACAGGATATGAATAAACCCCTGTTCGATCAGCCAGGTCAGCGCCTCTCGCCCACCGGCATGGATAATGGCTGGTCCGCCGGCCAGCAAGACCTGTGCATCGGCCTGCTTTTGCCTGTGTCGTTCCCTCAATTGACGCATTCGAGTCGCGACGTCGGCGATGATATGGGCATGGGGCCGTTCAGCTGAGACCTGAGACTCCATGAATCCAAAGACGTCCCGTTCGCGTGGTCGCTGGAGGGGAATGACACGCACCCCCTCTCGACCGACCACGATCTGATCCCCTCGACGAACTTCGCCCATCGGCACGGCCTGAGCGACGGAGCCCGCCTCATTGACGGCAATCGCAAGATCCATCTCGATTCGATCCACGTCCAGCCATCGACCGTTGAGCCGGATCTGGGTGGGGAGGTGCGTCGTGGCATAGAAGTCATCGGGTAACACCCCGTCGGCAGGCGCACGGTCGGTACGGCAGTCGGCCTCACGTTCGATCGAGGCGCCGTGGGGTTGAATCGCCTTCAAAATGTCGTCTAGGAGCGTTCTCGAAGCAGTTTGGATCCGGATACGAGCATGAGACGCTTCCTCCCTGGTCTTGCCGATGTGCACGTCCTCAAGGTCGAAGGTTCGCCCCATCATGAGGATGAGATCGTGCACCTTGGCGAGCACGAGCGAGTCGATGATGTGCCCTTGAAGGTACACGCGTTCTTGGAAGTGGTTCACAGCCGTCCTCAGTGGATGTGAACATATAGTACCACTCGCTATGGTAGGAGAAAGAGAATGAGAGGAATTAGGCGTTCGTGAGGGATATTTTCATCAGTTCTCGGAGTACGCTCGTGGCGTAGGCGCCGGGAGGGAGGCTGAAAGATAGGGTAAGGACATCACCGCTGAGTGACCATTCAAGTTCAGCGAGGGGGATGCGAAGGGCTCTGCGCTCGCCACGGAATCCGCAAGCCTTGGCGGAGGTGACGAGGGTGTCCTTCGTTGCCCCGGCTTCGGCGATGACGGTTTCCTCGATGTGACCGGGCTCGCCACTCGCCCAGGACACGCGCGAGCCGAAGAGGATGCCCGTCGGGCTGATCTCAAATCGATCTGCGCGCGGCTGTTCTTTCTCGGCATCTTCAACCTGAAAACACGCGCCGTTTTCCAGTTTTGTCGCCCAGTCGCCGACGAACAGACGATCAATCTGAGTGATGCGTCG
>JANPKE010000346.1:0-3615 GCA_031425875.1 Nitrospirota bacterium | reverse complement strand
TGAATGAAGTCCCCTTTCACGGCGACCCGTTTTCCCTTCAACCGCGCCGCAAGTGATTGAGACAGCGAGGGATAGTCAAGCGGGATGTCCGCGACGACGTGGAATCCAGGGGAAGCCGGCTGTGTATCGAGTTGAGGAAGTACCGCGGCGGCGGCAGCCGGTTCGGAGCCGAAGACGATCACAGGTGTGGCGATTATGTGCAGCGTGTCATGGAGACTCTGTCTATCTATCGAGAACTCATTCCGTTTAACCTTTTCGATATTGAGGTGGAGCCACGAGCTCGGCTCCAATTGGATGGGGGTACGCAATCCGTTCCATGCTTCTTCCGCTTGAGGGCGAACCGTACTCGCGTGAAGGCGAGCAACTGCGTGATGGAGGCCTCCTCGTATAGTGTCCGTCAATCTGTTCTTGACGTCCTGGGGAAGGTCGGTCGTGGTGATGCGAGCGTTACATATATCAATGGTGTTCACTGCCACATCGGCCACGGACGCGGATAGACCGTAGTTCGGAGTCATGCCAATGGCGAAACCACCATGCAGCGTTGTTTTTCGCAATCGTTCCTGGCCGGTGCCGCAGTCGGCGGGTGCCTTAACGGTAGGTGTGGGTGCATGCGCACCGAGGTGCGAACGAAGATCAGCGGTGAGGGGGAGGCGAGTGCCAGGAAGGTCGATTCCCTTCCACCAATCGCGGAGCATGGCACCTTGATCGGGGCTCATGGATTGGTAGAAGTCGGAACGTTCGGTCGTGAAATCATCTCGCTCCACATAGTACTTGTGTTCAAGGCCTTTCGAGTGCTTGATGGGGTTGCCTGATTGATCGAACACTTTTGGAATGACGTTCTCATCGTTGACCGTAGCCAGAAACGGCGCGAGATTCATCTGAACAGGAAAGCTAATGGTGGACTCTGTGGCTGGAGAGAGGGGGGGCTGAGTTGCCGGCAGCAGCGTTGGCGGCGGTGGGTGAACGACATACTGCTTAGCGAGACAACCTGTCAACGACAGTAACAAGGATACGGCGACGAGAGAGTTACTTATGGATTTGGGAAACATCTGCTTTCCCCCCCTTTGATAGTTACTGATAGTGAGGTGTGTGGCCTCAAACCGTCTCAAGCCTGTGTAATGTGAGTCCAGATAGTGAAGAAACGGGGCCAGGATACCAGAAACACAGCACGGTTTGTCAGGCCGAAAATAGAGGTGAGCCGGTGCGAGTTTCGTCGAAGATTCAGTCCGGCGAGAGGTGCTTCGCAAACCTTTCCTTCCTAATCATGCCCATACAGCCAGCGCGTTGAGGAGGAGATAGTCTTGACGGAATGAAGAGCGTGACACAGGGAATTCGACGAGATCACTTCCTGGAGCTTTGAATTAATCAGACCTTTGCAGGTAAGCAGAGCCAGCGACAAAAAGGTCAATGATGGTGCGCGAAGGTATGGGTTTCGTGCTGTTGCTCGGTCAGTTTCCGTAGGTCGCAGTGGATGTCGTCAGGGTCGCAGCATTCAGTTTCCAGTTGGATGGTCATATGCTTGATGCCGAAGTCCGTGGTGATCCGGTTCTGGATCAGTTGTAGCAACTCCAAAGGGGTACGATGAGGCTCGATCATGACGTGGCTGGTTAACATGACCAGTCGAGGCTCGACAGCCCAAATGTGAAGATCGTGCACGTTCATGACGCCGGGGATGGCCTCTATGGTGGCGGCCACCTGTGACGCGCTGATGCCAGGCGGAGTCGATTCCAACAGGACATCCATCGACTCTTTAAAGATCGGCCAGGCTCCTCGGAGAATGACTCCAACGATCAGGAGACTCACGAGCGGATCGAGGACGGTCCATCCAGTCAGGAGTATCGCGCCCCCGCTCACAATCACGCCGAGCGACACCCACGCATCTCCTACCATATGCCAGAAGGCACTGCGAATGTTGAGATCATCTTTCGCGCCATGCTGGAGTAGAAGTGCGATCCCCAGGTTGGCGACGAAACTCACAGCGGCAACCGCCATCACCCAGCCACCGTCGACGGGAACTGGTTGTAGTAGTCGTTTCACGCCCACGAGTGCGATGCCGGCGGCAGTCAGCAACAGAATGAAACTGTTCAGAAACGCCGCGATGATGCCGGCTCGATGGTAGCCGAATGTCCGACTCTCGGTAGCCGGTCGTGCGGTGAGGAGATGGGCATACAGGGCCAGGAAGAGCGACCCTTGATCGACGAGGTTGTGGCCTGCGTCGCTCATGAGTCCGATGCTATTGAGGAGCCAGCCGCCAGCAAACTCAGCCGCGATGATCACGGCATTGATGGCCAGTGCCAGTTGGAGTCGCGATCGGAGATGTGTGTACGAGGCAAGTGCTGTCATGCATAACAGTGTCGCATGGGCGACGCGACGCAGCAAGTCTTGCGGGACGTTTGTGCGGGTGTAGTTGGTCGCCAGGCTAGTGAACCGATTTGGGAGGAAGCCGCTCGCTCAACACCGGATAGGAGGCCTGATCCATTCCTGAATTGCCGGTTGACAGATCCGTCGCGATCACGCGCAGCGTGATCCCATCAGAAACGTCCTTTGACAGTGGCACAAAGAATGGAGCTTCAAATGTGCGGCTCCCTTCATCGTAAAACATCTGCAGCCGTTCAATGATTTGGTCCCCGATCAACACCTCTCCATAGATACGGATCTTTCGTGAGTCCCAATCTCCGTGGGGGCGGACCAAAGAGCCGGATAGGGTTCGGACTGAGGCTCGGAGTTTCACGTCGTCTTTGGCGATCAGCGGTTCGAGCGGTGTGGGTTGCTCAATTTGGACGAGGTACCCATAGAGGTGCAGCACGATGCCGTCATGCGTGAGGTCCTGTCCTGGGATGACGAGCAGAGTCTTACTCGTTTTCTGTGATGCGGCAGGATAGGCCAGTGGCCCTTCGGCGGAGATCTCCACCAATGTCGGTTTGTGTAGTTGCAAAGTTGTGGTGAACACGGCGGAGGGGCGAGAGCTGTAGACTGGTTCTTCTATCATGTGCGGTGTGCGCATGATTTGGTTCTGGTCGCCGGACCCGCCCTGCTGCAGACCCGTAGCCAGAATTTGGCCAGTCGCCACTTCCGTGATCGTCACGCGCGCTCCCCCAACTTCTCGGCCTAACACCATGGCCCCGTGCGCGACGACTCGGACCAGCACCACCGTGGGTTGTGGGCCGTTGAGCGGGATATTGGGAGGTGTTTGGCTTTGGACCGGAGTCGAGAGGTAAGAAAGTAGGGTGAGCGAGAAGATCAGTCCCACCAGGGCGAAGGAAGATCGTGTCATTTCACCTTCGTGCCAGGGTCCACTTCTTCTTGAATAGTGAGCAGTCCGCGCACGTCGGCATCTCCCGCTGCGAGCACCATTCCTTGTGATTCAATGCCCATGAGCTTCGCCGGTTTGAGATTGGCTACGATCACGATCGTCTTGCCGACCAGTGCATCAGGCTCGTACTTCTTGCCGATGCCCGCGACGATCTGGCGCTGTTCTGTCCCCAACGAGACTTGGAGCTTGATCAGTTTCTCAGATTTTGGCACCCGCTCAGCCGAGAGGATCTTTGCTGTCTTGAGTTGGACCTGCATGAATTCGTCGATGGTGATCTGCGGCGTGGCGGGGGGAGTTGCCGC
>JANPKE010000345.1:0-6508 GCA_031425875.1 Nitrospirota bacterium | reverse complement strand
GAACTCACAGACGGAGAATAGATTCTCTACTTATAAGATACATGACGCGAGATAATATTGTCGAGTTGCTACTTGGCCTGTACCAAAAAGGCTTTCGAGCGGGCGTTCCCTCCGCTGGCCACGACGTCAATGAATGACATGCCGGGCTGGACCTCAGGAACCGTCGCTTCGACGGTCGTGTCGTTCACAAACGTGTAGTCAATCTTGGTGGATCCGGCTGCGCTGAATGCCACGCCGCGGAAGCAATCTTTTGTTCCGAAGTGCTCACCCTTAATCGTGATTGTTTGTCCCGGCTTGGCTTCATCCGGTTCTACACGCACGATCTTTGGTTTTCTGCTGCTATCGCAGACGGGATCCCTCGTAACTTTCTGTTCGTCGTGGCCCTTGATCGATTCTGTGTCGTATAGCGTGTAGCCCGCTCCCTCGACGATCACTCCCTCTTCGGCAAGGGAGCGTAGGGGAAGGTAGGCGAGTCCAAACAACGAGACCATCAGGACGGGCAACAGGAATCGGGGTGACATCATGACCTCCTTCGATGGAGAACTACTTGTTCGGCATCGGAACATAGATTTTTCCGATAATCGCTTGTCCGGGAGGGGAGAGCGCAAATTTTGAAAAGGCCTCAACCAGGGAGTCTGGCTCTTTCTTTGAAAGCAGCAACAGAGGGCGACGGAGGCTGTAGCGGCCGTCTTTCACGGTCGGCGTTTCCGGCTCAACCTTATCCACCGGCAGTAAGCGGACAGCGACGCCGTTGGAGACGGCCGAGAGGCCGGTACTCAGCGAAATATAGGCAGCTGCAGAGAGGGGTGGCAGGGTGCCGACGACGGTTTTCATGACGACCTCATCTCCGCCGATGACTTTGGCGGAATGAAGAATGTTGCCTGCTATCCCGAGGTGGGTTTCGAAGGCTTCCCGAATGTTCTGGTTGCGTGGCCTGTCGATCAGGAGAATCTTGGTCTCCGGTCCACCCAGTTCCGACCACTCCTTGATCTTTCCCGAGAAAATGTCGGCAACCTGCTGCTTAGTCACCTCTTTGGTGAAGTTTGATAAATGGACCAAAATACCGAGTCCATCCCAACCTATCTGAGTCGCCGCTAAAGCGGGATCTTCGATCCCCGTGACGGCAATCTGGGCCTGGCCTGTTGTGACCAATTGCAACGGCTTGGAATGCTCGTCCCACAGGATGTCGATATAGGCACGGGGATTGGCTTTTTCAAAGGCTCGAGCCAAGGCCTCGATGGTCGTTTGCTCCGGTCCGTTGCCGGCGATGACCAGGCTTCCAGCTGTTTGAGCGAAGGTATCGGCATGGGATACCCAGAAGCTCAGTCCGACGAGCAGCCCGGTGACGAACCGTCCCACGGTCATCGCGTCGCCTGTTCCCACAGGCGGTGACGACTGACCATGCACTGGGAGTGGGTACTCAAGAAGTTGATCCTTCTGTCGGTGTGGGATCTGACTCTGAGGTGACGTTCGGCTGTGGCAAGGTGCGTATGGCATTTAGCGGCGGCAACTTGGCGAAGCGCTGCATCCGCTCCTCGTTCATAGCCTTGGCTTTCAGTTCAGTAAAGCCGGGTTTGCGATCACCGACGACAGTAGACGAAAATGAAGACATGAGTCTGGTTGCCTGGCGGGCCTGACAAAATGGACATTCCGTGTCTTCGACCCTGGCATACACGGACTGAGTGGCTTCGAATCGTTTCTCGCACTGTCCACAACGGTACTCGTAGAGGGGCACGGACTTAGATCCTTTCTGTGTCTCTATTGTAGAGATTTTGTAGGGAACTCAGTCTTGGACTTGACAAGGTGACCTCTTCCAAGCGATCTTGACCGGCTCACAACGAGACGTTTATTCTAGCAACATAGGCAACCAAACTGCCAGCTTCATTAGGAGGGCTTCAATGTCAGTGCTGATTCGACGATACAAAGGCAATAACGGTATGATGCAAGAAGAACGAATTGATGACGAGGATCGAATCGAGCGTTACATGAGGCTCTTCGAAAAAGACGACGTCAAGAAGTTGCAGACCGGCGTGAAGTGCTTCATCGAGAAGGATGAGTGGCAACTCCTCGCATGAACTGGTCATGGGTCAGGAGTAAGGCGTGATCCAGTTGTGAAAGCTCCTGACCACTCACCTCTTATCCCTCACCGGTTAGCATGATCTACTGGGTTCATATTGCCCGCTCGATCGATCGTGTGACGCTCCACCGAGACCGGTGCTCGGAAGTACCGTCCGTCTCAACGTCCAGCGATTTCTGGGAAGGGGGATGGTTCGACTATCCCGATAAAGAGCGAGCGCTCCGTGCCATGGAACAGGCTGGAGTCAACCGAGACCGGCTGTGTCCTCTGTGCAGACCGTAAAGGTGTGCAATGGTGAAAGGTTACTATGAATGCTGACCTGTTCGGGTTCGTCCAACATTCATAAGTGATCATTCAACGTTGACTATGCCGCGACTTGCCCTTCTCCTGACTACCGTCATTTGGGGCGCCACCTTTCCCGCTACCAAGGCCGCGCTTGAACAGATCTCGCCACTTTCCTTCCTGTTGCTCAGATTCTTTCTGGGCACTTTACTGATCCTGTTATGGTTTGCCGTGAGTCGCCATCGACTGCATCATGATCGTGCGCTGCTGATGGCGAGCGCGCTCACCACGGTCTTCCTCTTTCTTGGCTACGTATTGCAAACGGTCGGACTTCAGCATACGACTGCGTCCAGTTCGGCCTTTCTGACGGCACTCTACATAATTTTTGTTCCTTTGATCCTGCTGCGGATCGACCGACGGGTGGTGTTCGCCACGGCAATCGCGTTGGTTGGACTGTGGTTGTTGGTGAAGCCGAGCACTGCTATGAACCTGGGTGATCTCATGACGCTCGGGTGCGCCGCTGCCTTCGCGGGCCACATCATTTGTCTCGAACGGTTCACACGTCAATTTGACGCGCCATCATTGCTGGTGTGGCAGATGGTGGCGATGACGGTGCTGTTTCTCCCGGCTCCGTGGTGGGAGGGGGCGAGCGCAAGCGCCTTTTCGCCCACGGCTGTCTTGCTGATTAGTCTTGGAGTGACCGGCGTACTTGCGACATTGGCTTTTGCCGTTCAGATGTGGGCACAGCAGCAGGTGCCGGCGCAGCAGGTGGCGTTATTGTTTGCGTCAGAACCGGCCTACGCGGCCTGGTTGTCCTGGTACTTTCTGGGCGAGGAGTTGGATACTCAAGGGTGGATTGGGAGCGCGCTGATCTTGTTGGCGGTGGTGATCGGAGCGTTCGGTGGTTGATCGTTTGTATAAGGAGAAGATGTATGGCGCAAAAATTTGGGAATGGACGGTGGGTTCATGAAGGATTTTTAGATAACCGCGTTGAAGGGACGGTTGTGGGGCAGGTGGTCTTTGCCGTGATCGGGCCTGTTGATTTTTATTTGCGCGGCAATTTTAAGCCGGATATTGCAGGAGAGGTGATTCGATTCCGCAATAATCGGTTTGAAGATGACGATATGGCTGGACAGGTCATCGGCGACATGGCGAATCCGCAGATTGGAACGGTGAATCTCATTTCGCTGGATCCACACCCCAATCTGGAGCCGCATCCTTACGTCGAGTGGTTTACGCTCAGAAAGGACCACTATCGCTTCGAGCTGAGCTCTGGTGAGGCGTGGGTGTTATCTGATGAGGAGCGAAAGGCAATTGATGGAGAAAGCCAACGAATTCGAAAGACCTTAGCTGATCACAGGTCTGATCAGCCAAGGTCTAGTGACAGTGCCGACTTGGTCTAGCGAGGGGTCAGCTCAAGTTCAGGCTGAGGGTCTGGAAGCTCCGTGGCTTTCACGGCTGCGTCGATCTTCTTTTTGAGCACGCTGCGGTCTGAATCCTGTTTGGTTTTTCCTTCACGCACATATTCCGGGACATCGCGGATATCCCAGACCAACCCCATCCACTCAAGCCCCTTGAGGCAGTAGTAGGTCATGTCGATTTCCCACCAGTAAAAGCCTTGTCTGGTCGAAGCCGGATAGTAGTGATGGTTGTTGTGCCAGCCTTCCCCCATGGTAATCATGGCCAGAAAGAAGTTATTTCGGCTGTCGTCGCCGGTGACGTAGCGCTGTGACCCATACACATGGGATAGGGAATTGATCGTGCATGTACCGTGAACCAGTGCGACGGTCGAGATGAAAAATCCCCAAATCAGCATCTGAGGGCCATTTGTGCCGAGTCCGGGTGCGTAGGCTTCCAGCAATTGACCGAGACCGAACATCCCAAACCCTGTAACAGTAGGCATCAGGACATCAAACCGGTCGAGAAACCGCAGCTCCGGAAACTTTGCGAAATCAGTAATGCTTTTGAGGCGTGGTGCGTAAAAAGTCTGCGACATAATCCAGCCCATATGCGACCAGAGAAATCCTCCCTGGCGCGGGGAGTGCACATCCTCTGGTGTGTCAGACGCGATGTGGTGATGGCGATGATGGCCGGCCCACCACAAGGGACCACGTTGCGCGCAGGTCCCCCCCAACAGGGCAAAGAGAAACTGGACGGTCCGGGAAGTCTTGAACGTGCGATGCGAGAAATAGCGATGGTACCAGCCGGTGATGGCAAACATGCGGACGTAATAGAAGGCGACCGCGATAGCCACAGCAGTCCAACTCCAGCCTACCCAGATGACTCCCAAACACATCAGATGTACGGCAAGGAAGGGGATACTGCGAATCCAGTCTACCTTGGGTGGCCCCTCTACTTTCGTGTGCTCAAGGCCTGCCCAGGAGTCAAACCAGCGCAGAACGGAATACCAGGCATCCGGGGCTTTGGTCGAGTGAAGCGATTGCGCGTCGGACATACAATTCTCCTCGTTAGGTCGGGGGATCGGCAACGTCACTGTGGTGGGGGACAGGGAGCCGTGGTCCCAATTAAACTGATTGATCGTCCCGAATAGGTTGGCAAGTCATTATACATAAGAACGTCATAAAAGTGAAACCGAATTTGTTGCGTGGCCTCCGCCGGATTGATTCTGCCTGACTGGCGATCGCTGTCTACTTATTTGGACAAGTCTCCAGGAAAAGTGGACGTTCACGTGTCTGTTTGACAGGGCTCCTCGTGCGTCTCTAAAATGCCTCCACTATGAACGATCGATTTCTCAAAGCCTGCCGCCGTGAACCTGTCGATTGCACACCCGTTTGGTTTATGCGCCAGGCCGGACGCTACATGTCCGAGTACCGGACGCTGCGTGCAAAACATTCCATCCTCGAGATGTGCAAGACGCCTGAGCTGGCCGCTCAAGTGACCCTTCAGCCGATTGACCGGTTTCCGTTAGATGCCGCCATTATTTTTGCCGACATTCTGCTGCCGTTAGAGCCAATGGGGCTCAACCTTGAATTTGCGGCTGGCGAAGGGCCGGTCATTCACAATCCGGTTCGAGACCGAGCGGCGGTGGATCAACTGAAAGTGATTGATGGCGACGAATTGGATTATGTGGCTGAAGCTATTCGCCAAACGCGACGGGCGCTCAAGGGGCGAGTGCCATTGATCGGTTTTGCTGGCGCGCCATTCACGTTGGCGAGCTATGCAATCGAAGGCGGCGGGTCTCGCAACTATCTGCACACCAAGCAGATGATGTATGGCGATCCCACAGCCTGGCATCGCCTCATGGACAAATTTGTGTCTGTGCTCACCGGGTATCTCCGGCGACAGATCAAGGCGGGGGCCCAAGCGATTCAGCTGTTCGATAGTTGGGTCGGCTGTCTCTCGGCCGGTGACTATGCCGAATATGTGAAGCCGCACGTTCAGCGAATTTTCGATGGGCTCAAGCGGGAAGGTGTGCCGATGATTCATTTCGGCACCGGCACGACGGCCATTCTTGGGCAGATGCGCGAGGCAGGTGGCGATGTTATTGGGATTGACTGGCGGGTTCATCTGGACGAGGCTTGGTCGATGGTTGGGCATGATCGCGCCGTCCAAGGTAACCTGGACCCGCTCGTCCTATTTGCGCCGCTCCATGAAATCGAACGCCGCGTCGAAGATATCTTGCGACGAGCCGGGGGACGTCCCGGGCACATTTTCAACCTCGGTCACGGTATCCTCCCCACGACACCCGTCGATCACGTCGCTGCCACGATCGATATGGTGCACAAACTGAGTCAACGCTAACGTGATCAATCGTTTTGCACAGAGGGCGGCAGCGGCCTCTGAATCGCGAGTGACGGTTGATGACCATAAGGAATGACATGGCGACGACGGAGCATCCCACAGCAATTCTCCTCATGGCGATGGGTGGGCCAGATTGTCTGGAGAACGTTGAGCCGTTTTTGCTCGATGTTCGTGGGGGCCGACCGACACCTCCAGAGCTCGTGGAGGAAATTCGTGAACGATACCGAGCCACCGGTGGGAGATCGCCGGCGGTGGGGATTACACAAGCGGTTGCGAAGAAGCTGGAGCAACAGCTGAATGCTGCGGGTGATGGCCGATACCGGGTGTACGTCGGGTTGCGGCATTGGCATCCCTTCATCAAAGAAACATACGCTGAGCTGCTGAAAG
>JANPKE010000344.1:0-3953 GCA_031425875.1 Nitrospirota bacterium | reverse complement strand
AACAGGCCATCCTGTCCGATCTTCAGGCCCAGTTCAATGAGCCAGTGGAACAGGGAGAGTCCGCCACGCTGCACGCTGCTAGCCGTCAGCTGCTCGACTATCTTGCCGGGAGACGAAACACGTTTGATGTGCCGCTTGATCTCTCGCGGGGAACATCATTTCAGCGGCACGTCTGGCGGACGTTGCAACGCGTCCCATACGGGAAGCTCCGTTCGTATCAATGGATTGCCCTGCGGGTGGGGGGGCGGCACTATGCCCGCGCCGTCGGCAATGCAGTCGGTGCCAATCCGCTACCCATCGTGATTCCCTGCCATCGGATTGTCGCGCAGGATGCTTCGCTCGGCGGGTTCTCGGGCGGGCTGTCCATGAAACGCAAGTTGCTGTCGCTTGAAGGGACCTTGGCGCAACTCCAGCAAGGCCGATCGTAGCCAATGAGAGCGGTCATGCAACGTGTGACCAGTGCCTCGGTAGAAGTTGATGAACTAATCGTGGGACGAATCCAGAATGGTCTGGTGGTTCTATTGGGGGTGGCGAAAGGCGATGATGAGCAGGACGAACGCTATGTGGTCGAAAAAATTCGGACGCTTCGCGTATTCGCCGATGAACAGGGAAAGATGAATCGTTCGCTGACGGAGGTCGGTGGAGGGGTGTTGTTGGTCTCCCAATTCACGCTGTTGGGCCGGACAACCAACGGACGCCGCCCCAGTTTTGACGGGGCTGCGCCTCCAGATCTGGCCAAGCGCCTCTATGAACAGGTCGCAGCTGATTTGCGGGCATGCGGAACGCCGGTTGAAACGGGTGTGTTTGCCGAACAGATGCAGGTGGCTTTGGTGAACGACGGGCCGGTAACATTTGTGGTAGACAGCAGGGAGGGACGCTAATCCAGGCTCAAGATCCGACGAAGGAGTTCCGATAAAAAGGACCCGAGTGGAAATCGGTTCCCAGTCGGTATCTGGTATACTGGACACGAGCCTCATCGGACTTCTTAGGAGGTGGAGATGGGCACTCAAGTTCCGCCACGACATCCGCTCCGACAACTCTTCGGCGCCTTAACCGAGAAGAGCTTTATGGAACACCTCGGCTGGCCCGATGCCAAGGTCACGTCATACGTCTCAAATCTTTTAGTCGATTTTACCTCTACCGATCAGCTCTATAAGATCAGAAATCGAGAGAATCAGCAGGTCGATTCGGTTGTGGACTTGCTCTTCGAGTCCGAGGTCATGCTCGAAGCTCAATCGCTGGACCGTGAACGGGATGTGCACCGTCACATCGGTGATTTCACCCTGTTTATGGCGGGATTGTTTCCTGAGTACCTTCGACGGCTTAAAACGGCTGGGCGCATCTATCACAAGGACTTCCTTGTGGACTATGTGAAGACCGGCAAGCGGTCGTACGGAATTGTTGCGCAGATCGGCCGTGATGATGCGGACACCAGCTTGCCCTTGTTTCGAAAGCTGTCTGAGAACTTTGAACTCTGTGTGACAGGTCTGGGTTTTGTACGGTCCGATCTCGATCGCATGCAGAATCCCGCCTATCAGAAGACCCGGGACTTGCTCTTGAATTGAAATCTGTCCGCCCCATCATCCTCGTGCACGGGGGTGCCGGACCTCGCGCGATGACCTCATCACAAGGCGACTGCCTGCGTGCCGCGCTGCAAGTCGGGTATCACTTGTTGGATCGGGGCAGTTCCGCACTCCTTGCCCTCGAACAGACCATTCGCGTGCTTGAGCGCAGTGGACTCTTTAATGCGGGAACAGGAGCGCATCTGCAACTCGACGGAGTGCGTCGGATGGATGCGTCCATCATGGAAGGGAGTAGCTTAGGTGCCGGTGCGGTGGCCTCGATCGAAGAGATCGTTCATCCGATCACTGCCGCCAGGCGCGTGATGGAAGAAACGGATCATGTGTTGCTTGTGGGGCCGATGGCGACGAAGTTCGCCAGGCATTTCAAGATGGAGCGCCACCGGATTGGGACAAGACCTCGCCGGCTATCCTATGGTTCGATGCTGAGACAAGGAAGATCGGCACGGGAACGGCATGGGACGGTCGGGGCTGTCGCACTCGATCGAGCCGGAATAGTTGCCGCTGGGGCATCGACCGGAGGGATTGATCGCATGCTGCCAGGTCGAGTCGGGGATACGCCGATCATCGGCTGCGGGGTGTATGCTGACAATGAAACTGGCGCTGTGTCGATGACGGGATTGGGCGAGGGCATCATGCGCTTGGCGATCGCCAAAGAGATCTGTGACCGATTACGACAAGGAAAGAGTCCAGCGCAGGTGGCGCGAGTTGTCCTCCAGAAGTTGGTGACTAGAATTCAGGGGACCGCCGGCGCGTTGGTCCTCACTCCCCAAAGACGATTCACCATCGCCCATGTGACGCCCCATATGGCGGCTGGTTGGTGGGATGGGAGGGGAGAGCCGACAGTGAAGGATAGGTTTCGATGAGCAAGAGTTTGTTTCACCTTGCCTTTCCAATTCATGATTTCGAAGCGACTCTGAGATTTTATGTGGATGGTCTCGGATGTGCCGTGGGGCGGCGGTCTAAACACGCCATGACGCTTGGTCTGGCTGGTCATCAGCTCGTCGCACACCTCGCGGCGGAACAACCCTCGAAGCAGCAAGGCATCTACCCGCGCCACTTCGGGCTGGTTTTTCTATCGCAACAGGATTGGCAGACACTGGCGGATCGGGCTAAGGCGAAGGGCCTCTCTTTCTACCAACAACCACGGGTGCGCTTTCCTGGGACCCGCATCGAGCACCGCACGTTCTTTCTGGAAGATCCGTCCCGCAACCTGCTGGAGTTCAAACACTACACCCATGAATCGGCGATCTTCGGGGAACAGGATTGTACTGAGGTCGGCGACGCTTCTGAGTATTCAGAGTAGCGACGGCTCAGTGCGTCTACTCATCGGCGATTGGTATGGGTGTTGCGGATTGCCGATCGATCCATTTCAGAATACGTTCGTGGCGGCGAGTGAGGAAAGTGGTTCTTTGCAGGGGATCATATCGGCGCGGCGACGGCAAAATGGCCGCCAGCCAGGCGGCTTCGTCGGCTGTGAGATCATGCGAGGATTTCCCGAAGTGATGACGGGCCGCAGCTTCAGCGCCATAGATGCCCTGCCCCCACTCGGCGACGTTGAGGTACAGTTCGAGAATACGCTTTTTCGTCAGATGCTGTTCGAGTGAGCGCGTAATCAGTGCTTCCCGTGCTTTTCGAAACAGGGACCGTTCAGATGACAAATAGAGGTTTTTGGCCAGCTGCTGAGTAATGGTGCTTCCACCACGCTTGAGTTCGCCTGCTTCAAGGTTATATTTCGCTGCCTCTTTAATCCCTTCCCAGTCGAATCCTTCGTGAGTGAAAAACGACGCATCTTCAGCTGCCACGACCGCATGGCGGAGATGAGGAGAAATACGCGAGAGTGGCACCCACATCCACTGTCGTGGGGCAGCACGGCCTTGCTCCTTCGCCTGAGTCTGCCGATGGTCCATCAGCGCCGTTGATATTGGGTTGGTCCTTGCAAGGACCTCTACGTCTGGAAGCATGATCAGCCAGCTCATGGCCAGGAGGCCTAACGGAAGTCCGATGAGTGCGGTGCTCCAGAGGAGTACACGAGTCGCCGTGCGTCGGCCGGTTGACTTGGGCGGAGGAGGGTCGTATGTGTAGTGACGCAGAAAGGTCGGACTGTGATCGGGCTTCTGTCTGGAATCCATTGATCAGCCTAACGACATGAAAATCTTCGCCGCTGAGTTTATCAAAAGTTGTATGTCTCCTGAACAGTTTCCTTCCGGCAATCTCCACGAGGTGGCCTTTGTGGGGCGCTCCAATGTGGGCAAGTCGTCGTTGATCAATTCGTTGCTCAATCGTCGAGATCTGGCAAAAATCAGCCGGACGCCAGGCAAGACGAGAGCCGTGAACGTGTTTCTCGTCTCGACCTCCGACCCTGACCTTTCG
>JANPKE010000343.1:0-2321 GCA_031425875.1 Nitrospirota bacterium | reverse complement strand
GACGGCAAGCCAAATCGACACGCGTTCCACGATATGGGATTGGCGACGGAAAATCTCGTCCTGCAAGCGACGGCAAGTGGATTGGTCGCCCATCAGATGGCGGGTTTCGATGTGGAGAAGGCGCGAGTCGATCTCCGCATTCCGGCTGGTTATGAGCCGGTGGCGATGATTGCTATCGGCTATCCAGGCAATCCGGATATTCTTCCTGAACGACTGCGCGAGCGAGAGCTACGGCCAAGGAGTCGCCGGCCGATCGGAGAATGGACATTTGGGGGGCAGTGGGGAACCCGAATTCCATAGCACGGTGATGGTGTAAGAAGGAGAGTTCAGCCAATGAAAGAGTTGAGTGGAAAAGTGGCGATTGTGACCGGGGCTTCCAACGGAATCGGTCGAGCCATCGCAGAGCGACTGGCGGAGGATGGTGCTATCGTCGTGGTCAACTATTCGAAGAGTTCGGAAAAGGCTCAACAGGTGGTCGTGGGGATTCAGGGCAAGGGGGGAAAGGCACTCGCGGTCCAAACTGACATGAGCCAGGTGTCGGAGGCCCGCCGTCTTGTGATCGACACGGTGAAACAATTTAATAGGCTGGATATTCTGGTGAACAATGCGGGCAAGTTCATGCCGAAGCCGCTTGATGACACGACGGAAGAAGAGTTCGATAGTGTCATAGCCCTGAATGCCAAAGGGCCGTACTTTGCCATGCAGGAAGCTGCGAAGGTGCTCAAAGATGGGGGACGGATTGTGAATATCTCGACCGGTGGGACCCATCTCCACTTTCCCGGCGCCACGGCCTATCTTGGGAGCAAAGCGGCGCTTGAGCAGTACACCAAGGGGCTGGCGCAAGAGCTGGCTTCGAAGGGGGTCACGGTGAATACCGTCTCGCCCGGCTTTACCGAAACTGGCATGATGACGGATGAGTATCGGCAGATCGGGATTCAGCTGACGCCGATGAAACGACTCGGTGTCCCGAAAGATATTGCTGACGTCGTGGCCTTTATCGTGAGTGAAGAGGCTCGGTGGCTCACAGGGCAGACGATCCAGGTCGGTGGGGGCATCGTCATGTGAGGCGCACGAAGGCGGTGTGATCAAGCATCACGAAGGGAGTGACATCATGGCTGACAAGAAAATCATTGCCGTCGTAGGGGCGACTGGAGCGCAGGGGGGAGGGCTCGTGCGGGCCATCGTCGGTGATCCCGGCAGCGGCTTTTCAGCCCGTGCATTGACGAGAGATGCGAACTCTGACAAAGCCAAGGCTCTCACGAAGCTTGGCGCTGAAGTGGTGTCCGCCGACCTGGATGATGTGGCCAGTCTGAAGCGAGCCTTCACGGGCGCCTACGGCCTCTTCTGTCTGACGAACTTCTGGGAGCATTTTTCGCCGGAGAAAGAATATGCGCAGGCGAAGAATCAGGCCGAAGCCGCAAAGCAGGCTGGTGTGCAACATGTGATCTGGTCGACATTGGAAGATACTCGTAAATGGGTGCCGCTGTCGGACGACCGTATGCCGACGTTGATGGGCAAATATAAAGTTCCACACTTCGATGCGAAGGGCGAAGTCGAGCGGGAGTTCACCAACTTGGGCCTTCCCGTGACCTTTCTGCTCACTTCCTTTTATTGGGACAATTTGATTATGTTCGGCATGGGACCGAAGAAAGGCCCGGACGGCACGCTGCTGTTTACACTGCCCATGGGGGACCAGAAGTTGTCGGGGATCGCGGTCGAGGACATCGGCAAGTGCGCTTTCGGAATTTTCAAGAGCGGTCAGGAGTACATCGGAAAGACAGTCGGGATCGCCGGCGAACATGTGACCGGCGGGGAAATGGCCGCGGCCATGGCCAAGGCGTTAGGTCAAACGGTGCGGTACAATGCGGTGACGCCCGGTGAGTATCGAGCGTTCGGTTTCAAGGGCGCGGAAGATCTCGGCAACATGTTTCAGTTCAAGCGCGATTTTAACGAGGTGTTCTGTGGAGCGCGCAATCTCGCGGTTGCGCGGAGCCTGAATCCCGGACTCCAGACGTTCGATTATTGGTTGGCACGGAACAAGAGTCGTATTCCACTGGGATAATGGACCGCTTCAGTTCTGAACCGACCGTCTATCTCTCCAGGGTTGATCCGGTCATGCGCCGGTTGATCGAGGAGGTCGGTCCGTTCACGCTGAAACCCAAGGTCCGCCGCTCGCCGTTCGAATCACTTGCCCGAGCGATTGCCTACCAACAGCTTCATGACAAAGCGGCCGAGAGTATCCTCAAACGGTTCATCGCGCTCTTTCCTGGACGGCGGTTCCCTCGCCCCGAGGATCTCTTGGCGATGAAGGTGAGCGTCAT
>JANPKE010000342.1:0-2521 GCA_031425875.1 Nitrospirota bacterium | reverse complement strand
GTTTGTGAAAATGGGGTCTGGCATGTGTATTGACTTATGCGAGTTACCGCTGCCGCTGACCTTCCCCCAATTCCATGGACACCTGGTTGAAAATAGGGGTCATAGAACAATTTCATTGAGTAGGCACGGTTCATCACGACCTTGCCTGGGGCTACTGCAGGGCATCCGGCGGGGTCTTGAGGAGTTTGGCGAATCGGTTCTTATCGATGCATTTCTCGTAGGCTTCTTCCGGCGAGATCCATTTCTTCGTGAGGAGATCCTGAATCGCGTCATCCAGGGTCTGCATGCCGACATTCTTCCCGGTCTGCATCTCTGAGGCAATCTGGACCGTTTTCGCGTCGCGGATGAGATTGCTGACGGCCGGGGTGAAAACCAAGATCTTCAGATCTCTAACGGGCGTTTCATCATTCCATTCCCGCATTGCCTGATAATTGCCATTGCCGATGGTGTCTCGGTTATGTACACTGTACATATGCATGAGATGCGTTTCGAATGGGATGAAGCAAAGAATCGCAGCAATACAAGAAAGCACGGCGTGGCATTTGAAAAGGCACAGACGGTGTTTTTCGATGATCATGCGATCAGATTCTGCGATCCTGATCACTCCGGCGACGAAGATCGCTTTCTCATGCTGGGTATCAGCTTCAGGCTGCGTATTCTGATTGTCTGCCATTGCTACAGGGAAAGTGATCGAGTTATCCGGATCATCTCGGCACGGAAAGCCACCCGAAGTGAAACCAGAAACTATGAGAGGTGATAGATGAGAGAACAATACGACTTTTCGAAGATGAAGGGTGTTCGGAATCCCTACCGGAAATTGCTCAAGAAGCCCATTACGATTCGATTGGACGGCACAACAATATCCTATTTTAAAGGACTGGCCGATGAGCTTGGCATGCCGTATCAGCATCTTATCAACCTGTACCTGAGGGATTGTGCCATCAACCAGAAAAAGCTGGCGCTCAAGTGGGCATCCTGATTGTTTTGCGACGTCAGGCCATTGTTTCAATGTCTCTTGTGCCGACCTATCAACCTCGAATGGCAAAGAAGGTTCATCTCTTGTTCGGTTAGGCACTACGCTAACGGGGAGGCCATAACGGACTAGTTGTAAGCGAATCGCGTATTGTTCTCTATGACGGCGTGGCTCGAGTCTATTGCAGCGCGTCAGGCGGGGTCTTGAGGAGCTTGGCAAATCGGTTCTTGTCGATGCATTTATCGTAGGCCTCCTCTGGCGAAATCCATTTCTTTGTGAGGAGATCCTGAATTGCGTCATCCAAGGTCTGCATGCCGACGTTCTTCCCGGTCTGCATCTGCGAGGCGATTTGGACCGTTTTGGCGTCCCGGATGAGATTGCTGACGGCCGGGGTGCAGACCAAAATTTCCAGTGCGGCACATCGCCCTTTTTGATCGATTCGCTTGAAAAGATTCTGGGCCACCACGACGCGGAGCGCGGTGGACAGAGTGTTGCGAATCTGTGGCTGCTCCGAGGCTGGAAAGACTTCGATGATGCGGTCGACCGTCTTAGCGGCGTTCTCCGTGTGCAGCGTCCCAAAGACCAGATGCCCGGTTGCTGCTGCCTCCACGGCCAACGCGATAGTCTCGAGGTCTCGCATTTCGCCGACGAGGATAATGTCCGGATCCTCACGAAGGGCTCCCCGGAGGGCTGAGCCGAATGTGATCGTGTGTAAGCCGATCTCTCGGTGATTGACGATGCAGTTCTTGCTTTGGTGGACGAACTCGATTGGATCTTCGATGGTCAGAATGTGATCCTTCCGATGGCTATTCGCATAGTCGACCATCGCCGCTAACGTAGTCGACTTTCCGCTCCCGGTGGGGCCTGTGACCAGCACCAGCCCTTTCCGTAACATCGCGGCGCGTGTGAGCACGGGCGGAAGACCCAGCGCCTCGGCAGAGACGATGGTGGTGGGAATCTTCCGAAACACCGCCCCCATCCCGTATTTGTGGTTGAAGAAATTGGAACGGAAGCGGGCTGTTCCGGGGATCTCATATCCGAAGTCCACATCACCCGTCGATTCGAACACTTCCTTTTTCGGACTCGGAGTGATCTCGTAGAGCAGGTCGTGGAGTCCTTGGTTGTCGAGCACCTCAGTCTCCGGAAGGCGTTCCAATTCACCGTTGATGCGAAAGGTCGGGACTTGTCCTGCAATCAGATGGAGATCCGACGCCCCGTGGTCGATCATCATGCGAAAGAGTTCATCGATCTTCGGCATTGTTCACGAGTCTCCTTGCTTTCTGCCTTTTCATGATACTTATGCTGGCAGACCACTAAGCAAAACGTGGATCCTGGGTGTCTCAGTGTGGTCTCGATCATGCCAAGCGGGAATCTCCATCCCGCGACTCAAGACACAGCAGCACCGTTTCTGCTAGCGGGTCTAGAAGGCAGCATACTACCCGCAGAGCGATACAGCTTCTTCGGAAGGAATCGGTAAAAAGTTGAGAGGGTATGCCTTGTGATAACGAGACTGTCTAGGCGAACCCTCAGGAATTCTGTCGATTAACC
>JANPKE010000341.1:0-2659 GCA_031425875.1 Nitrospirota bacterium | reverse complement strand
GATTCCGGGGACAAATAGTTCGCATCGACGGATCTGATTACTTTATTAAGACAAAGGACGGCACAGAAGTGCAATTGCATCGTGGCGAAACCACCAAAGATACTGGGGCGATTAAGCAAGGGGACATGATCGAGGCGAAGGTTGACGACAACAAACATATGCTGTCGATTAAGCCATTCTCAAAAGACGATATGGAAAAGACTAACGCGGGAAAGCAGAAGCAGAAGTGACGAATAGCATGTGCACGACCGTCATTGTAGTTGTGCAGGCTGCGGAATGGACACCTTACCTGAACCGGTTGGCAACGCGGTGGATTTTGTACAATATCACTCGTTGATGCTCGACGAAGACAAGTTAGGCGACGGCTTTTCTCTGAACGACTAGACGCGATGGGCATACGATTGCCTACCCGCCATCTCCATGCCTTAATGTACTCCACTCTATGGTTCGTGCTGGCCGTCATGGTTCCTGGCTTGTGCCGAGCGGATACTCTTCACCAAGAGCCTACTCCCATGGAAGAGCCTACTCCGTTGGCTGGGCGAAAGTTTCGCACAAAACTTTTCGGAGAGGAGATTCATGTTGCGCCGCGAGATCGCCGCTCAGTCACAGCGGCAAGCTTCGGTTTGCAGTGGATCCCGGACGGCCCGTCCCAACTCGAATTACTCCCCTTCGGAGCTCTCTATGTATGGCGAAATTGGGACGATGACAATCGTCGATTTCGGGGAACCTTTTCGGGGGTAGTTAATGACCTGAGTTACGCTATCGGGCTCCGGGCTCATCCCAATTGGACCCTACTTTTTACCCTGAATAACTTCATCGCACCGCTGGGACGGTCAGAGAATGTAGAGGGACAGCGAATCCGCGAAACGGAGATTGAGTGGAGTTATGTCTTCGGTGGAATCGGTATAGGTTACCGTCTCCCAGTTCGTCCTTTCAGGCAAGATAGCGCCGTCAATCTCTTTCTGACGTACGAGCCGGGGTTCCGCTGGTTTAAGGGCACCGGACATACCTCGTCCCAGTATGGCGTTCCTGGGGATACCTACGAAGGACGAATTCACCTCAAGATTCGCATTGATGCCATGACCCGCAATCTCATGGAACTGGCACATGAGGGAATGACTCTGGGCGGAGATGTGATCCATGGGCATCGCGCCACATGGTCTGCCTGGGGAGGTCCTCCCTTTGATACACCCGATTTCAGGAAAGAACGCACCTATCTGGCACTCAGCGGATATCTGATGGCTGCCTCAGGGCTGCCTTTCGTGGGAAGTGAGAAACACCGGCTGGTTTCCAGTATCCATGCCGGGATTGGGAAGGATCTAGACCGGTTCACGGCGTTTCGTCTTCCTGGACGGCCGACAGGCTATGAATGGGACGCAGTATCCTTGCCAATGATTCATGGCGTAGCATTTAATGAACTTTTCCCTCGGCACTACGCGATTGCAAACGTGCAATATCGTTATGAGGCCCTCTTTTTTCTGTATCCCTATGTGGAAGCGGGCTGGGCATTCGTTGATCGCCCACGCTTTACCGCAGAGGGACGGATCAAACAGTCGACGGACTCCATGCCCACCCTCGGTGTCGGTGTTGTGTCCGCTGCCCCCTGGCGATCACAAATTGAGCTGAATTATACCTATAATTTTGGAGTTTTCCGCGATTCGGACGGAGGGGTACCCACGCAAGGCGGCCATGGGATGTTTTTATTTTGGTCAAAGGAAATGGGTTCCAGCTAGCTGCTCAGTCCGGTGGTCGAGAATCTTCGACCGCATGGTCCATCTCCTGATGAGCCATGTCTAAATTATTACGGACCTGCCTCGTCTCCAAGGCATTGGGTCCGAACACCTTTTCCTGGATGGTTAGTGCTTGTTGATAGAGCGGGATCGCGAGATCTCGCCGGCTATGGGCTTCATAGAGGCGAGCCATCGCATGAAGAGAATCCGCTACCGACGGATGATCGTGGCCAAAAACCTTTTCTCGGATCTCCTTTGAGCGGAGTAAGAGGGGGATCGCGAATGATACGTTGTCGGAATACAGGCTGAGTGCGAGGTGATGCAGACTGTCCGCGACATCAGGGTGGTTCTGACCCAAGGCCGCCTCGCGTATCGCCCACGCGCGAAAGAACAGGGAACCAGCCAACTCATGCCCGGGCTGCTGCTCGAACAGCGCAACGGCTACCAAATCCAAGGTGTCAGCCACCCGCAGATCATCGGCCCATCGAGTCTTCCTATAGATTGTCAGTGCTCGCCGAGGGCTTGTTTCAGGACCTGCCAAATCAGCATCTCTAGGTCTTGGGCATGACTTCCACCATACCGGGGAGCATTTTCAGCATCGCGGCCCTGGCTCGCAGATCTTGCAGTTTGTATCGATCCGGCGAGAACGTTTCATTTTACGACGTGATCGTGGCTTGATCGTGGAGGGGCACGAATGGAGTCCAGAAGGATTTCTAGTCCTTCGGATTCGCATTGGGCAGAAACCGACAGCGAGTTCGTACGTTAGCCAGATACTTGTGCCATGGCACGAAAGACATCGTTTCGATCCAGAAGCTCTTCATAGGTCCCCCCGTCTACTACGCGCCCGGACTCGAGCAGATAGATCCGATCGGCATGTTTTACGGTCCCCAGACGATGGGCGATCATGATGATCGTTTTCTCGTGAAATA
>JANPKE010000340.1:0-1547 GCA_031425875.1 Nitrospirota bacterium | reverse complement strand
GGCTTCCCGGATTCCGAGTAGCGCGCGTTCCGGCCGCAGGCTGTACTCCAAGCTCTCCCATCGAGGCCCTCCGACGGCGCCCAGCAAAACCGCATCACTTTGCTTAGCGAGTGCCAATGTGTCCTTCGGCAGAGGTACGCCAAACTTGTCGATCGCCTGCCCGCCGATATCAGCGGACGTAAATTCGAATGAATGTCCATATTTCTCCGCGATCACCTTTAAAACCTTTACGGCTTCAGGAACGATCTCGCGCCCCACTCCGTCCCCGGCCAACACTGCAATCTTGGCCTTCACTGTTGCTCCTTTCGATAACTCAATCGGTTTATGACCTATTCCAGTATCGTTTCATCTTCCATCCGCCAGGCCGGATCGACGAGGCAGAGAAACTCAATATCGGTCTCTCCGGTATTTTCCACGAACTGTTGCCCTCCCGGCGGCACATAGATGGTCGTTCCGGCTTCGATCAGTGTGACGTGGTCGTCGATCGTGAAGCAGCCCCGTCCTGAAATGAAATAATAGACTTCCGACGAGGCCAATACATGGCGCTTCGAGCGTTGACCAGACGGTAATGTCCCGTGGGCTAGACTATAATTCAGGTTGAGCTGATGCTTGGCAGGGTGAAAAATCTCCCGCAAGCGAGTCTCGTCCCCAGCCAGGAACTCGGGGCGATCCGCCAGCGTCACCTTGAACACGGACAAGCCCTCTCAATCCAACAGGCCTCACCACAGACCGTGAAACTGTACCGTGGAGATCCGCGTCAAATCAAGTTCACCTTCTGCTCGCCCTGCGCCTGTTTCGTCCCCAGGTAGGCCAGCTTATTCAGGGCACTGATATACGCTCGAGCCGACGCCGTAATGATATCGGTATCGGCGCCGTGGCCTGTGACCGTCCGACCATCTTCTTGCACCCGCACCGACACTTCACCCTGCGCATCGGTTCCACCGGTGATGGCCTTCACGACATACATCAGCAACTTGCTCTTCGTCTGTGTCATGGCCGCAATCGTGCGGTACACGGCATCCACCGGCCCATCGCCGGTCCCGGTTTGAACGATGGGGGTGCCGTCGATTTCCAGTTCGACCGTGGCTGTTGGAACCCGATCCGTTCCACTCGATACTTGGAGTCCTTTGAGCCCAATGCGCTCGGCCATCTTCGACAACTCTTCGGAGACAATGACCTCAAGATCTTCCTCGAAGATCTCTTTCTTTTGATCGGCAAGTTTTTTGAACCGCTCGAAGGCGTGGTTGACCTCTGCCTCACCGAGCTTGTACCCCAACTCTTCTAAACGCTGCCGGAACGCATGACGCCCAGACAACTTGCCCATCACCATCTGGCTTTCGACCAATCCGATCGATTCCGGACGCATAATTTCATAGGTCGTCTTCTCTTTGAGCAAACCATCCTGATGAATGCCCGACGTATGGGCAAAGGCGTTCGCCCCGACGATCGCCTTATTGGGTTGCACCACCATCCCCGTGATTTTGCTGACCAAACGACTGGTCTTTGCAATTTCCTCGGTTCGAATTCGCGTGTCCGCCTGATAGAAA
>JANPKE010000339.1:0-2278 GCA_031425875.1 Nitrospirota bacterium | reverse complement strand
AAGCTGGAGTCCATCACCGCGCTTCACGAACAGACGGCTTTCTAGACGAACGCCGGACTCGCTAACGTCGAGCACCTTGCACGACGCCGAGAGCGAGCCCCGCTGCAAGAGGCCGACACGGCCGACATCGACACGCGAGTGCTTACGCTTGAAAGCCATAACCCATCCCCTCTATGTTCGGCATCATAACAGGAGGAAGGATCATGCCGAAGCAATTGCAGAAATGCTTAAAGCTGTCCGCCCACCAAGGCTCGCACCTGCTCCATGCGTTTGCGGTTGACACCAAGATCGCTGTGGCCCGTGCGGGAAGCAGAACGGAAGTGAACCGTCTTCGTGGTTTCATCGAAGAGAAACTCCACGTCATCGACGAATCGGAGCAGCAGGCTGGTGAACTCGTAGTGGAGATAGGACTCGTCCTCTTCGACGAGCTTGGTCCGAGGCAATGTTGCACACGCTGCTTTCAACGCCTCTTTGGCTTCCGCGCGAGGCTTCTTGTATCGGAACGGCGCAATGGCGTGGCTCTCGTCCGTCGCCTGCGTCGACACGCAGTTAGGCCTGGATGGGCAGGGGGAAAACGTCCGCTGGCTCATTGAGTCCGCACTGTACTCGCTTCGATCACCGCCCGCAACCAAATCTCTGCCACTAGTACAGCATGAGGCGGAATACACGCCGGTAGGCCCCTGTCTCGATAGGCCAAGTGGGAACTGATGCGCACATTCCGATAGCCACCAACCTTCATCTCTAGTAGCGTATGTTCTACGCTGGCGATCACTTTGCGACAACCAAGTGTGACAGTACGATCGATTAGCGTGACGCCGTTCGGGATCCGGATCTTCTCTTTTGACACATGCTCCACCTGCTTTTCATTGAGCAGCACCTCGTCTCCCTTGTTCAGATAGAGCCGCATGTTATAGACGACATGGTCGCCTTTCAGGACTACTCGTCCAGCCCCTTCCTGCTCGTCAAGTAACGTGAGGCCACTCAACCGTTTCATGATCAGCGTTCAATACAACACAGTCGCCAGCATCGAATCCGCCTCACTTTGCGCCTCAACTGTCACTGATACCCGTCCGACAATGCGCCCGTCGGAGGCTTCAATATCGACACGCCAATCACCTGGGTCCAGTCCCTGCTTGAAACTGTACGCTCGATAGCCCCCCTCGCGTCCTCCCGAAATCTTGATTGGGATCTTATCAGCATGGGTGAAAGGCTTGTCACTGTTTGGCCGGAAATACCAATGGTGATAGATCGTGGTATTGAGATCAACCGGCGCAAAGACCCCGGTGAAGCAGTAGATCGGCGTGTTCGCAGGATAGGTCGTATCGGAGCGCTTCCAGAGCTCATACCACTCTTTTTCAAAAGCCAGTTCGAACTGATCGCCGGCTCGCTTCACGTCATGATAGATCCCTCCGAACTTGAACGACAGCGGCACCGGCGGAATCCAATTCAGAAAATAGAACCCGACCAGCATGCCGATCAATGCCGAAGCAGGGATGGTCATCCCAATCGCTTCGCGGCGTGATCGATCGGGATTATTACGATAGATCAGCTGCGCCACTCGAAAGACCACCGCAACGCTCAGCATCGCTCCGATCACAAAGATGATCGAGTTCATGTAGCCCGTGATCACAGGGAGAAAAAACGTGAAGAACGCGAAACACACCACGGCGTAAAGGCCGATCAACAGTCGAAGATTTGAGAGTCGGTCACGCAAAAACTCGTTGGCCACCAAGAGCATGATAAGCAGCGCAAAAAAGACCGCTGTGCCGGTGAACGTGGCGCTTCGCGAATAGAAAATTGCATAGGCACTGAAGAGGCCGCCCAACAGGAACTGACTGGCCATGGGATAGTAGGGACGACTCGCGAGTACCCAGCGAGTCAATGGGGAAACCGATACCAGCTGTTCGCGATCAGGCGAAGGTTCGATTCCTAATCGTCCCGTCAAAACGATCAGGGCCCCGAGCAAGACCAGATAGAGGAGCAGAATCAAGTTATCTAGCAGCCGGTCGATTCGTGTGAGCGTGAGCGTATCGTAGGTCACGCCGGAGAGGAAGCACACCGCCGGCATGAAGGGTTTGGCCAGAATAGACTGAACCTTTGCCAGGGGACTCATGCCGTTACTGTGCGAATCTCGTTTGACTGTTCAATGCAAATATCGAATCGTGCGGCAACCCACACCATGTTGGAGACGGATTCTCGGGATGCTCAAAGAGGCCACCGTTAATCACCCGCCCAACCCCGGCGCGCCGAGACGCGCCTTGTCCCGAGCGAGGCCGCA
>JANPKE010000338.1:0-3004 GCA_031425875.1 Nitrospirota bacterium | reverse complement strand
CATCCACACAACTGGAAGCCGACGTTGGAGCATTGAATACTCTAATCGGTGGATTGACCGGACAACCGGAGATGCCCCTCAGGAGAAGGAGATTTTGAGATGAGGAGGTCATGGTTCTTCGGGGGAGTAGCGATATTGGCTGGCTTTTCGCTCGGATTCACAGGGGTGGCGAGGGCGCAAGAGGCGGGATCGCCCGAGAAGTCGCTTGAGCAGCGGTTTGAGGAGCTGGATCAAGAGGTGCGTGTCCTCAAGAGAAAGCGTGAGCTGGATCAAGAAGCTGCGGAAAATGCAAAGAGAACAGTATCAATCGCAAAGGTCGGCAGCTCAGGACTTTCCGTAGAGTCTGCAGACGGGAACCATGTCATTCGGCTTCGGGGTATTTTACAAGCCGATCATCGACTGTTTTTTGGAGGCGCCAACGATACTCGCAACCGCACGGATCAACGTGCTGGAGATCTCAACGAAAATGGGTTCCATGACGCCAGTGATACCTGGGTTCTCCGCCGGCTCCGTCCCACTCTCGAAGGGACATTGTTCGGGAAGTACGATTTTCGTATCATGCCTGACTTTGCCGGTGGCACGGCTGTTCTCATCGATGGTTATATCGATGCCCGCCTTGATCCGGCCTTCAAGATACGCGTGGGTAAATTCAAGAGCTTCGTCGGGTTGGAGCGTTTGCAAAGCGCTGCAGACATCAAGTTCTTGGAACGAAGTTATGTGACCAACGCGCTTCTACCGAACCGCGATTTAGGCATTGCTGTGCATGGCGATCTCTTTCAGGACAGACTGAATTACGCGTTTGGTCTGATGAGTGGGGTGAGTGACGGCGGCAATATCAGTACAGCCCCTGAGTTTGATAGTCGCAAAGAGTTTACGGGGCGGCTGTTCGCCACGCCGTTTGTAAACGACGCTTCAGTGTTGAGTGGACTCGGCATCGGAGCGGCCGCCACCTATACGGATGTTGTCGGTGAGCGGAATCTGAACTTTACGGATACGTCTGCAGCCGACGCGACAAGAAACAGCCTGCCTGGCTATCTCACTGAGGGCCAGAATACGTTCTTTCGGTACAGCGGCGCGGCCGTCGCCGATGGCATGCGTTTACGGATCGCACCACAAGGCTATTATTACCTCGGTTCGTTTGGTGTTCTGGCTGAATATGCGCGCGTGATCCAAGACGTGAGTTTGACGACCGGAGGGTCGCCTGCGGGGGGCGGAGTAGGATCCAACACGGTTTTCACACCTAACAGCGGCCGTCAGTTGCATCATCAAGCCTGGCATGTCGCCGTGTCCTATCTCTTGACCGGTGAAACGGCTTCATTTCGCGGGGTGAAGCCCCGACAGAATTTTGACTTTGGGAAAGGCTGGGGTGCTTGGGAGCTTGTCGGACGCTATAGTGAAATCGTGCTTGATGAAGACACATTCAAGGACCCCACCGGCACGACCTTCACCGGTGCGTATGCGAATCTTTCCGAAAGCGCCAAACGGGCGCGCTCGTGGACGGTTGGTGTGAACTGGTACCTCAACCAGAGTGTGAGACTGGCGTTGAACTATGGGCAGACCACGTTCACCGGGGGAGCCGGCAGCGGTATTGTGCCGATCAACGCCGCTGGGACCAATGTGCAAGACCGTCCGGACGAGCGAATCTTCTCAACCCGCATGCAACTCGCATTCTGATGGACTAACAATGGCTCAATTTAGACATAAACGGGAGGAATACAGCATGAAGAGTCTCTGGAGAAGGATAGTTGTTGCTATGGGTGCGCTGCTTCTTGCGGTCAGCCCGCTCTCCGCGCAGGCCGAGGACGTTACTCTGTTGAACGTCTCCTATGATCCGACGCGGGAGTTGTATCAGGAGTTCAACGCGGCCTTCGCGAAATATTGGCAGAAGGAAAAGGGTCAAACAGTTGTCGTCAAGCAATCGCATGGAGGCTCGGGCAAACAGGCGCGGGCGGTGATCGATGGCCTCGATGCGGACGTCGTCACGCTGGCCTTGGCCTACGATATCGACGCCATCTCCGAGAAAGCCAGGTTGATTCCCCGCAACTGGCAGAGTCGCCTTCCCCACAACAGCGCACCCTATACCTCGACGATCGTGTTCTTGGTCCGAAAAGGAAATCCCAAAGCCATTCATGACTGGGACGATCTCGTGAAGCCCGGAGTCGCCATCATACCCGCAAATCCAAAAACGTCGGGAGCGGCGCGCTGGGCCTACCTGTCGGCCTGGGGCTATGCCTTGAAGAAGTACGGCAATGATGAATCGAAAGCCAAGGACTTCATCGGAAAGTTTTACGCCAATGTGCCGGTGTTTGACACCGGTGCGCGTGGGGCCACCACCACATTCGTCGAACGGGGGATCGGGGACGTGTTGGTTGGATGGGAGAATGAGGCGTATCTTGCGCTCAAGGAACTTGGCGCGGGAAAATTTGAGATCGTGACCCCATCAATCAGTATTCTGGCAGAACCAACGGTGTCGCTCGTTGACTCGGTGGCCAAGAGGAGAAGCACGGAGGTTGTCGCGCAGGCCTATCTCCAATATCTCTATTCCGATGAAGGCCAAGAGCTTGCAGCCAAGCATTTCTACCGCCCTCGTGCCGCGGCCGTGGCGACAAAGTACGCCGGTCAATTCGCGAAGTTGAATTTGTTCACGATCGACGAAGTCTTTGGAGGATGGCAAAAGGCGCAACAGACGCATTTTGCGGACGGCGGCGTGTTTGATGAAATCTACAAACCGAAATAGGTAGTCTGCCGAATGCGAGGTTTATAAGAGGGATACCATGAACCTGCTGATTGTAGGGGGGGACTCTGCCGAGGTCTTCCGGCAACGAACGACCAGGACGAGCCGTGTGGAACATTGGTCCGGACGGAAGCATCGTGATCTTGTCCGGACCATTCCGAAGGCTACAGAAGCTGTCGTCGTTGTGTTGGATCGAGTCAGTCATGCGCTCGCAAAGCGGGTGCGTGGCGAAGCCTCGCGTCGTGGTCTTCCTGTCTATTTCCTGAAGAG
>JANPKE010000337.1:0-1782 GCA_031425875.1 Nitrospirota bacterium | reverse complement strand
TGAGGCGTGATGTCTTCGCACTGTGTATCTGGGGTCTGGGTCTGGCCTGAGTATTGACTTATGTGGTGCAAGAACCAATCACGCCGCCCGCCGCACCTTGACGGTCAGACGAACCGTCGCACCAAGGCGAGCGAGCATATCGATGAGCGCATCGGTACTGAAGAGGTCGATACGCCCACGGAGGAGATCGCTGACGCGCGGCTGAGTCACGCCCAGTGTCTTGGCGGCAGCCTTCTGTTTGAGGCCGCGAGCCACGACAAGCTTCTGTATCTGGATCATGAGGTCCGCCCGGACCAGTAAATGTTCGGCCTCCTCACGGCGAAACCCAAGGTCACGGAACACGTTCCCAGTGGACGGGGTAATCTTTAGTTTCATGATTCTTGTCCTTTCTCGTACGCTCCTACCATTCAGCGCTGCGCTATGAGCGCCTGGTAGCGTTGCCTAGCAAGATCGAGATCGCGTTGGGACGTCTTCTTCGTCCGTTTTTCAAAGGTATGCAGCACATAGATCGCCTCCGCAAACTTGGCGATGTAACAGACACGGTGCTCCAGGGCGGTATGAACTCTGAGTTCACGGACACCAGGACCGATCGTCGACATCGGTTTCCAGTCGGATGGCTCCACTCCCTCCTGAATCTGTCGAAGCTGAAAGCCTGCGAGCCGCCTGGCATCAGGCGGGAATGCCTGAAGGTCATGCCGAGACGACCCGAGCCACAGGATTACTTTCCCTGTCACGCTATAAATATGCAAGTTTCAGTATATTGCTGTCAAGAACAACGGCCTATGCTATACGGAACTGCTGGTGACTAACGGGATAGGATACGGCCTATCTATGGTCCTCCGACTTTCGCCCTGTACCTCGCAATTACCGCGGCGCCGAGAGGCAATTGGGGTCAAGCCTGCCTTATGCACGGCAGGACCAGAAACGACACGACATCACACGTCCGCTGCCTCAGCATGCCGCTAGTCATGCTCAGACAAATCGGTCACGTTCGGCCTGAGTGGGAACACGACAGGTGGCCGTTCGTCCCATCCACTGGTACCGGTGACGTGCCACAAAATCATAGACTGCATCACGAAGGGGAGCAGGCACCAGCACACAGAGGTAATACAGGGGCCACCACCAGGAGAGCTGTCGGATCACCCTCAGACCCGCTGTGGACTTGGTATAGACATGGCCCTCTTCCAGCAAAAGGAAGGTTTGATGGTCCGTAGCGGACAGGTGCAGGTCGCGGAGGATGCGTTGCGCCTGCTCGGACTGGAGAGTCCCGAGCTTGAAGTGCCCATCAGGATCATGAGCAATCACCACATTCACCCAGGCATTGCACCAATTGCAGACCCCGTCGAAGAGAATCAGCCGCTCGTACTTGGTCCATTCATGCATGGAGGGATCGAGCTGGTAGTTCATCGCACGCCCCGCGTAGGACATCTGGATGAGAAGCTGCTTTAGTACCGATATCCAATCGAGACCACGGCGAAGTGGAACCAGCCGAAGGCGAACCGCTCGCCGTTATCCACCCCGCCTTCAAACGTGCGATATCCCGCCGAGACCGACCAATGATCGGTGAGATCATGGCGGATCTTCGCGGCGGCATCGAAGGCGCGTCCTTGCGGAGCCACTAGCCCGTCAACATCCACCACCGCCATCCAACGCGGCGCGAAGCGATATTCCGCATTCAGGCTAAGCAGCGGCACGAAACCGACGTTACTATCAGTGGCTATCGAGCCGGCTTGCCTCAACTCCACTTTGGCGTCGCGAATGAAGGCCGTGGCACCGGCACTC
>JANPKE010000336.1:0-2356 GCA_031425875.1 Nitrospirota bacterium | reverse complement strand
ATATGTTGCGCGCGCTGCGAGATGAAATACTGCGGCTTGCCAGATACTTTTAATACTTTGCCCGCCCCGCTGAACACCTGCCGGGTCACGAAAAACGGGATCAATTGTTCGGTGACTTTCCAAAAATCGACATCGCGCCGCATGAGAAAGTTTTCATGGCATCCATAGGTATTCCCCAGAGAATCCGTATTATTCTTAAAAATGTAGATCTCCCCAGACAGCCCTTCCTCTCGGAGCCGTTCTTCGGCAGCCGGCAAACAGGCTTCCAATAATCGCTCCCCCGCTTTATCGTGGATCACGAGGTCCAGGATGTTGTCGCACTCTGGAGTCGAATATTCAGGATGACAACCGGTGTCTTGATAGAATCGCGCACCGTTGACCAAAAATGCGTTCGACGGCCAGCTGTTGGGAATCAGTCCTTCAAAGATGTACCCCAGGACTTTTTCCATGGGAAGATAGATACGACCATTGGGGGAAAAAATGAGGCCGTATTCGTTCTCGAGGCCGTATATCCGTTGCTTCATGGAACCACCAGACATCATGCATGGCCTTTAGACAGAGTATACGCCGCTTTGCGGATCTGCAACACAGGAAGCCTCTACGAGAGGCAGAGGTCAGGGAGAGAGGATGAGTCGAACATCGGTAATCGATACCCGGCGAAACTTTCGGCCGGCACGGGTTCGGTCCAAAACCGCGACTTCCAACCCTTCCGGCTGCAGCTTTTGATTGGCCGTCTGCTCCAGCGCCGTGACACACAGCTTCAACGCTGCATCCAAGGGCGGCGCCTGACTATGACTGTTTTCCTTCAACAGGGTGTGCACCGCCTCAGACTTGCCGCCGATCACCGCAAAGTTCTTCTCGTCGATGATGCTGCCGTCGAATGAAATACGATAGATTTCGTTCGGATGACTGTTGGCACCGGCCTGCACCACAAGGATCTCCACTTCAAGCGGCTTCATTTCCTGGCTGAATACGGTCCCTAGGCTTTGAGAATACCCGTTCGCCAGAGAGCGGCCCGTGACGTCTTCTCGGCTGTACATGAACCCTTTGAGGTCAGCGTGACGGATTCCCGCCTTTCGAAGGTTCTCGAACTCGCTGTACTTGCCGGCTCCCGCAAACGCAATGTTGTCGTAGATTTCCGACACCTTGTGCAGCGAGGCGCTCGGGTTATCCGCCGTTAAGAGAATACCGTCGACATACTCCATCGCGATGATCGAGCGGCCTTTGGCAATTCCCTTCCTGGCATACTCCGCCTTATCCTGCATCATCTGCTCAGGGGACACGTAGTAGGGCATCGGCATGATTACGTCTCCCGTGAACGGCGTGCGGCCATCACATCGTTGCACACGGCACGCAGGGTGTCGTCGGATACATCGGCGATGCCTTGAGCCGTCACGACCTTCGCCGTGGGATAAATGCCCCGCACAAGATCAGGTCCGCCGGTCCCGACGTCGTCATCCGCGGCATTATAAAGCGCCAACAAGGCTAATTTGATCGCATCCCCCTCGGAAAGTTGCCGTTTAAAATGTTCGCGCATCGTGTTGCGGGCATCTTTCCCCCCGGAACCGATCGCATGGTAATCGGACTCTTCGTACCTCCCGCCGGTGATGTCGTACTTGAAGATGCGGCCCTCGCCGCGCTTCACGTCATACCCGACATACAACGGCATGACCACCAGTCCCTGAAACACCATTGGAAGATTCGCCTTGACCATCTGGCCAAGCTTATTGGCCTTTCCTTCACAGGAGAGCGGCATGCCTTCCAGTTTTTCGTAATGCTCCAACTCGGTCTGAAAGAGCTTGGCCATCTCGATGCAAGGCCCGGCCGCCCCCGCGATCGCCATGGCTGACCAGTCGTCGATCTTGAAGACTTTTTCGATTCGGCGATCCGCGATCTGAAACCCTTCCGTGGCTCGGCGGTCTCCGGCAATCACCACCCCCTGCTGATACTTGAGAGCCAGCACGGTCGTGGCAGCAGGCACAGCAACCGGCCCAACGGCGCGCACCTGGTCGGGAACGGCCGCCATGCCATGGTTTCGTAATGCCAATTCGGGATGATGTGTCGAGACGAAGTCAAAAAAACTGGAGCCGTCGTGGTCGGGGAGATAGGGCAGCTTCATCGTGATCTTCGAACCACCGTTCGTTAAACCTTGAGTTTCTCGATCAAGGCATCGACTGAATCGGTTGTATCAAGCAACTCCTGCGTCAAGTCCTGCGTCCCTCGATGAGGGTCCATCAGTGGCACTTTTTTGATCGTCGTATTGCCGACGTCGAACAGCACCGATGTCCAACTGGCCCCATAGAGCGCCTTCGCAAACTTACTGACACAGCGCCCACGAAAATAGGCCCTCGTTCCC
>JANPKE010000335.1:0-2134 GCA_031425875.1 Nitrospirota bacterium | reverse complement strand
TCAGTGCGCCGATTAAGACCGACCAGGGCTATTACCTAGTCATGTTGACCCCGCTTGACGAAACCATCATCCAAGCCGACCTCGCGACACAGGAACGACTCCGACAAGAATTATTGTCCGATAAGCGCCGCAAACGATTCGAAGAAGTCATCGCCGACATTCGGGCCAATGCCGCAGTTCGCTTCGCCGAAGCCTCTCGCTATATCACCGAGGACACCGGGAAACGTTAACGTCCACTCGATTTCCACGAACCCGCCGCTTCGTGTAGAATCATGCATCAAAGCTCTCTACCCCGAGATGAACGCATCATGAGACAGATACCGGTCGGTTCAGAGTGGTTGGCTTCCCTCGTGTTCCCACTCGCCCTGTTGATGATCTCGATATGGCCCCCGGCCTTTTCCGAGGCCCGACTACAAGATCGCATCATCGCCATTGTCAATTCTGAATTGATCATGCTGTCAGATATGACGCGTGAATTTGAAACGGAGCAAGAACGGCTTTCCCGCGAGCACCATGGAAGCGATCTGGCTCAGCGGTTGAAAACAGCGGAGTACATGGCCTTGACGAAGCTCATCGAGCGGCGCTTGCAACTGCAGGAAGCCAGGGCTCAAAAGATTCAAGTTTCTGATCTGGAAGTAAAGCAAGCCCTTGAACAGATGAAGCGACAAGGCAGTCCCCTCAACATCACCAATCCGAGTGACGTACAGACCGTTCGTGACCAGCTCCTGCTCATGCGAGTCATCGACCAGCATATTCGCGGCAACATTACCGTCGGAGACTCCGAGCTTAAGCGGTTCTACCAGGAGCATCGCGATCGGTTCGCTCTTCCCGAAGAGTACCAGCTGAGCCAGATCCTCATTCAACCGCGCTCCTCCGATGGATTGGCCGAGGCCTTGACCAAGGCCCGCCGAGCCATGGACGACTTGAAACGAGGTGACAAGTTTGAAGACGTCGCCATGCGGTACTCCGACGGCGCCAATGCTTTGCAGGGTGGACGACTCGGATTAGTCCGTCAGGGGGAACTCATCCCGACCATCGAACAGGCCGTCGCTCACTTAGTGCCTGGAGGGATCTCCGATATCATCGAAAGCCCTGAGGGAATCCAGATTATCCGTATGGATGACAGGAAGCCAAAACAGTTTCGCCAATTCGAGGACGTCCGGCGAGAAGTTCAGGAGCTGGTCTATCAGCGGAAAAGCGATGACATGTATCAGTCTTGGCTGGTGGAACTCAAAAACAAAGCCTACATCGAGATCAAGTTCCAGCACGATGCGAGCACAGCCCACCGATAGCCATAGCCCTCTGTGCCTGTACTAAGATTACGCAAGGCCTGTGCGAAGGCTGCCCGCCATGTCGCGAATGGCTCTCCACACCCGATCCCGCCCATCCCCGGTCATCGATGAATACGGAATCAACATCTCCCCCTCAGCAAGTCCTAAGACCCGATGGGTCTGGTTGAGCGTACGGACCCGTTCGCCAGGCTTCAACTTGTCGACCTTGGTCGCAACGATGAGGGGATTCCGATGGATCGAACGCAACCACGCGAGGGTCTGACAATCCTGGTCAGTCGCCACCCGGCTGTCCACCAACATCACGACCGCGAGCAGCGAGGCTCGGTCGACAAGATAGTCTTCCATCAGTGGTCCCCACTGGGTGCGGACCGATTTCGACACTTTGGCGAATCCATAGCCGGGCAGGTCCACAAGGTGGAATTGCGAAAGGTCAGGGTCGGAGGTCGAGACGAGAAACACGTTCACGGCTCTCGTCTTGCCTGGCGTCCGGCTGATTTTTGCCAGATCCCGACGATTGAGCAACGAATTGATCAACGACGATTTGCCAACATTGGAGCGTCCCACAAAGGCTACCTCGTGGAGATCGCCGGAAGGAAACTGTTCAGGAGACATACAACTTTTGATAAACTCAGCGGCGAAGATTTTCATGCCATTAGGCTGATCAATGGATTCAACACAGAAGCCCGATCTCAGTCCAACCTTTCTGCGTCACTACACATACGACCCTCCTCCGCCCAAGTCAACCGGACAACGCACGCCGACTCGTGTGCTCCTCTGGAGCACCGCACTCATCGGACTTCCGTTGGGCCTCCTGGCCATGAGCTGGCTGATCATGCTTCCAG
>JANPKE010000334.1:0-2994 GCA_031425875.1 Nitrospirota bacterium | reverse complement strand
AGAGTCACGGAGCAAAGATTGTCGGTACGGTGGAGATGGGCGAGGCTATTGTCCGAAACTTGAATTTGTCCTCGACTCTGAACCATGGCTGCCATTCTTTCCACATGGATGATCAGAACTGTCGCCGGCAACGGGGAACCTGGTTGTACGGGAGACGGCGGACCTTCAACGCAGGCCCGTTTGAACGAGCCTAAGGGTCTGACGGTCGATGGCCACGGGAATGTGTATGTCGCCGATTCTGAAAATCATCTCGTTCGCAAAGTCGATCGTGCGACCGGTATTATCTCAACGGCAGCTGGCATGCCCAGCGAGGACCACATACGTTCGTCTGGTCAACAGGACACATCCGCTCAGCCCGCGGATGAAGACCCTTTAGCCGATGGTGCTGGTGAAGCCAGTCCGACAAAATTTACTCAGCAGGCCGACGTGAGTGGAACCGTCCGGTATTGGACGAATCAAGCAGCCACATCTCCCAAACGGTATGGCGGAGATGGTGGTCCAGCGGTGAGTGCCCATCTCCACTTCCCTACGGCGGTCGTTGTGGATCGGGAAGGGAATCTTTATATCGCTGATACCATGAATCATCGCGTGCGGATGGTCGATGCTGAAACCGGGATCATTTCGACCGTGGCCGGAACTGGTCAGGCACGCTTCTCCGGTGATGGTGGCCCTGGCAACCAGGCGGCACTCAATGAACCTGCGGCTCTGGCCGTTGACGACGAGGGTCGACTGTATATCGCCGATCAAAGCAATCATCGTGTACGGATGGTAGATCTCAAGACCGGTATGATTCAGACGATTGCTGGAATCGGAATCGCGACGTACGATGGTGATGGGAAGCGAGCGATCGAAATCGCGCTTGCCGGTCCCAGTGGATTGGCTCTCGTAGCTGATCGACTCTATGTTGCTGATACGTTCAATAACCGAGTGCGCTGTGTCGAGCTCTCATCGGGGTTGATGACCACGGTGGCTGGCGATGGCGGAGTCTATCGGTATGAGGCGCCGTCGGAGGCGCCGTCAGCCAGCCTTTCACGCCCGACCGGAATTGCATTCGATCATGAGGGACATCTCTTTCTGACCGATTCAGACAATCATGTCATCCGGCAGTGGGATTGGGAATCGAGGGTGGCGTTCTGCGTCGCGGGGCAAGGAGTGCCATCCTATTCCGGCGATGGCGGCGTCGCACGAGCAGCAAGTCTGTGTTACCCATTCGGTATCGTTGCCGATCGCGACGGGGCGCTGCTGGTGGCTGACACCTTTAATCATCGTATTCGCACATTGGCATTGGAGTAGGTACTTCATGATCAAGAAGAAATCAGGGTATACGGTGGCCATTCTTGGAGCCACCGGCGCGGTTGGGCAAGAAACACTCGAGATTCTGGAGGAGCGGAAATTCCCGCTTGCTAGCCTCCGGCTGTTTGCGTCTAAACGGTCAGCCGGCGAGGTGATGACCTGTCAGGACAAGGAGTGGATAGTTGAAGAGCTGACCGAATCCTCATCGTTCGAGGGGGTGGACTTGGCGTTTATCTCTGCGACGGATGCCATCAGCAAAGACTATGGTCAACGTCTGGGAGCCGCTGGAATCGTCGTGATCGACGACAGTGCCGTGTTCCGGATGGATGATCAGGTTCCTTTGGTGGTCCCCGAAGTGAATGCCGCAGCGTTACGCTCGATGCCTCGAGGAATTGTGTCCATACCTAACTGCACGACGACTCCACTGGTGATGGCGCTCAAGCCGCTTCATGACGCCGTGGGGGTGAAACGTGTGGTGGTGACGACGTTTCAGTCCGTTTCGGGGACGGGTTCGGCAGCGATGGACGAGCTGATGGAGCAAACCAAAGATCTTCTGGCATTTCGAGACATCAAAACCGAAATCTATCCCTACCAGATCGCCTTCAACCTATTGCCGCACATCGGCTCGTTTACTGATGGGGGTGACTGTTCTGAGGAGGTGAAGATAGCGAAAGAAACGCGAAAGATTCTCAATGCACCGGGCCTTCGGGTTACCGCCACGACGGTACGGGTTCCCGTGCTGCGTTGCCATTCTGAGGCGATCAACGTTGAATTGGAGCGTCCACTGAAGGCGAATGAGGCGCGGGCTGCACTGGCAGCCATGCCCGGTGTGATTGTCTATGACGATCCACTGAAGAAGCTGTACCCGATGCCGCTTGATGCGGCCGGAAAAGATGAGGTCTATATCGGTCGCGTCCGGGAGGATGAATCGATCACGAACGGCCTCAATCTGTGGGTGGTCTCCGACAATCTTCGCAAAGGAGCCGCTCTGAATGCCATTCAGATCGCAGAATATTTAGTAAACGGCTAGTGCTGTGAGCTGTATCACTGGACTGGTTGGGTACGCCGCTCATATGGGATGAAAGTCGATGCCGGAATGGACGACGCTTGGCAAAGTCTTCATCGGACTCGGGCTTGGAATCGTTGCGCTCGGGGTTCTGTTGGTCGTTGTGGACCGGATTCCTGGATTAGGGAATGCCTTCAGTTGGCTCGGCAAGCTGCCGGGTGATCTCTCCATCAAGCGTGACAGCTTCAGCTTCTACTTCCCCATCGCGACAAGTATTGTTCTCAGCATCCTTCTGAGTCTGCTATTCTATTTCGTAGGATGGCTCTTTCGCCGATGATAGCCGCGCGGCTCTGGGCCGGCGCAGCGGGAGTGGGGATCTGCCTCGGCTCGATCATGATGCCGGAGGCTGGGGCGTCGCAATCGATTCGCGTGCTCTTGGCTCCGGATGTCCAGCAGCTGGAAGTACATACCGATCAGACTATTTGGGTCACTGATGAACATGATGAGGCATGGTCGTATCGGCCTGTTTTGCGGATTAAGGTGCGTGGCCGTGCGTTGATTCTCAACGGCAAACCGGTCGTGAGCGATCAGCTGACGCTACGGGCTGGGAACCACGACCTCAAGCTCTGGCTCAATGGGAACAGCAGGAGGACAGCGCTTCATGCAAGTGATGACAAAGGTGGCCTGCAAATCAG
>JANPKE010000333.1:0-1977 GCA_031425875.1 Nitrospirota bacterium | reverse complement strand
CTCGCGTCAAGCCCTCCGTGAGTTGGAAGTGGAGTACCGATCGGTGCTGGTCAAAGAAGATGATCGAGATGGGGAGATTCTGACTCTCGATCATGCGGGGGAAGAGCAGAGTCCGGCCGTGAAGCTGCTGGACTCCATCCTCCTGAGCGCGATGCAGCGCCGAGCCAGTGACATCCACATCGAAGCCGCAGATCGGGCGACCCAGGTCAAACTTCGTGTCGATGGCATCCTGATTCCGGCCATGGAGCCGCTAGATATTCGATTGCATGCCCCTTTGGTGTCTCGCTTAAAGGTCATGTCGGAGCTTGATATTGCCGAGCGTCGGGTGCCTCAGGATGGAAGCTTTCGTATGAGGCTGGATCGTAAGACTGTGGATTTTCGTGTCTCCATTCTGCCCAGCGTCTTCGGTGAGTCGGTCGTGATCAGAATATTGGATCGGGACTCGATTGCGACGGGAGTATCGGACTTGAAGCTCGAACGGATTGGATTTAATCCGGAAGATCTGAAGCGATTTCGGAAAGCGATTACTCGTCCCTATGGCATGGTGTTGGTCACGGGGCCAACAGGAAGCGGAAAGACGACAACGCTGTACGCCGCGATATCGGAGATGAACACGCTCGAAGACAAGCTGATTACGATCGAAGATCCCGTTGAATACCAACTCTCGGGAGTGGTGCAGATTCCCGTCAATGAAAAGAAAGGCGTGACGTTTGCGCGCGGCCTTCGGTCCATACTCCGCCATGATCCGGACAAGATTATGGTCGGAGAGATTCGAGACGCCGAGACAGCGCAAATCGCGATCCAATCGGCCCTGACCGGCCATCTTGTACTGACGACGGTGCATGCGAATAATGTGTTCGACGTCATCGGGCGGTTCGCATCGATGGGGATCGACGCCTATAATTTTCTGGCTGCTCTCAACTGTGTGTTGGCGCAACGGCTTGTCCGAATCCTGTGTTCATCATGTCGGACTCTAGTCAAAGCACAGCAGGCCCTTATTGAGGAGTCAGGGTTGGACTATGAGCAATATAAGGAGACGCCGTTCTACGAAGGCAAGGGGTGCCCGCAATGTCATGGGACTGGGTACCGAGGAAGAAAATGCATCACGGAGTTTCTCGATCTGACGGATGAAATCAAAGAAATGATTCATGCCGAGCGGCCGCTGTCAGAAATTCGATATCGGGCCGTGACCGATGGAATGATTACGCTGCGACAGTCGGCGTTGAAAAAAGTGTTGAATGGCGAGACGTCGTTGCGAGAGATCAACCGGGTGACGTTCAGTGAGGAAGGGTAATGTCATGTGGGAATGGGCTAGTAGCCGACCACAGCGGTGCTTGAAGTTCGGAGCCGATTCGATCGCGTGGGCCGAAACCGAGCGAAACTGGCGTGGACAACGTCGACACAAGTGCGTTATGTCTCCGCTTTCCGAAGGCATGATCAGACCCTCTCCGACTGAGGAAAATATACCTGATCCTTCGGCATTGGCCAATCGTATTCGCGTCCTGACCAATCCAGACCCGATTCACCGGGCCGTCGGGAGAGCAATGCTTTCTGATCTTCCTCAACGGATTGCCGTGTTGCTGCCTGATACGGCGGTCAGAACGACAGTCCTGCACCTTGAGCAGCTCCCTATCAGGTGCGAGGAACGCGAGGCGCTGATCCGCTGGCGGCTTGGTCAAGAACAGCTGTTTCCGCTGAGCGGTGCGAAGGTGTTGTCCCAAGTTTTTCATGATCGATCACGAGGGAAAGGGCCAGCCCATACTGTGCTGACGGTGGCGGTCCAGGAATCGGTGCTGAAGCAGTATGAGGCTCTGTGTGAATCTGTCGGGTTGATTGCCCAAGAGGTGGGGGTCACGAGCCTACGGATCTTTGATCTATGGAGAAGGGTATCGAGTGGCTCTCATTGGCGAAGCCGAAACTGTCTGTGGGTCAACGTATCGGATCGAGCCCTGACGACCATGATTTATCAACAAGGAC
>JANPKE010000332.1:0-4751 GCA_031425875.1 Nitrospirota bacterium | reverse complement strand
ATCCACGGGCGCCGATGTCTGGTTTGAACGGGCGGCTCTAGATCTGTTACCCACAGGAACGACCTGTCCGAAGTGCGGAGGAACCACATTTGAGAAGGAGCGTGACATTCTGGATGTCTGGTTTGAATCCGGGGTCAGCTTTGCAGCTGTTCTGAAACCACGGAAGTGGTGGCCCGCCGATTTGTATCTTGAAGGGTCCGATCAACATCGGGGGTGGTTCCATAGTGCTCTGCTCGCTGGCGTGACCACGGATCATCGGGCGCCTTATCAAGCGGTGTTGACCCATGGTTTTGTTGTCGATGGGCAGGGGAAGAAGATGTCCAAGTCGGCCGGGAATGTTGTGGCGCCGCAAGATGTCATCAAACAGTCGGGCGCGGAAATCCTCCGTCTCTGGGTGGCGGCTCAAGACTATCGGGAAGATCTACGTATCTCGCAGGAAATTCTGAATCATCTGATCGAAGCGTACCGGAAAGTTCGCAATACGTCTCGGTTCTTGCTGAGTAATTTGTATGATTTCGATCCGGCGATACACCGTGTTCCCTATGACCGCCTGTCGGAGTTGGACCGATGGGTGCTGTCGCGGCTTGGTGAACTCATCACGAAAGTACGCCGCGCCTACGAAGAGTTTGAGTTTCACGCCATCTTCCATGCCTTGAACAACTTTTGTTCGGTGGATCTCAGTGCGGTGTATCTCGACATTCTAAAAGATCGACTGTATACATTCCGGCCCGACGCTCCACTGCGGCGAGGGGCCCAGACTGTTCTGTGTGAAATTATCGTGACCCTGGCGAAACTCACGGCGCCCATTCTGAGTTTTACTGCCGAGGAGATCTGGCGCATGCTGCCGGATGCTGCGCGCAAGGAAGCGACGAGTGTGCATCTCACCTCGTTTCCCGAGGGTGAGCCTGTCTGGCGAGACGAAGAACTCATGGCTCGGTGGGAAACGCTACTGGCTTATCGATCCCGTGTTCAGGGGGACTTGGAAATCCGACGCCGAGATAAAGTGATCGGGTCGTCACTTGAAGCGCATGTCCAGATCGAGGCAGGACTTGAGGCCTATCGTTTTTTGACGGCGTATAGCGGAGATCTCAGTGCAATTTTTATCGTGTCGCGGGTGACTGTGACACATGCAGAGATGGGACCTGCGGATATTCGGATCACGGTTGAGAGGTCGGATGCCGCGAAATGCGAACGTTGTTGGAACTATCGAGAAGCGGTCGGCAAAGATGCGACCCATCCAACGCTGTGTGATCGCTGTGTGGAGGCTGTCCGTTGAGTCTTCGCAATCTCGCACTCGCTTCGGTGACCGGCGGCATTATTCTTCTCGATCAGCTGACCAAGCAGCAGATCATGCAAACGATGCGGTTGCATGAATCGATTCCAGTCATTCCCAACCTTTTCAGTCTGACCTATATTCGGAATCCTGGAGCGGCGTTCGGTCTCTTGGCCGGGAGCAGCAACGCATTCCGGATGGTGTTCTTCGGCCTGACTTCAATTTTTGCCCTTGGGTTGCTGGGCACGATTCTGCTGCGGATGCCGGAGGAAGACTGGGTGGGCCGTATCAGTGTCGCGGGGATATTGGGCGGGGCGATCGGCAATTTGATCGATCGACTTCGCTTTGGTGAGGTGATCGATTTCCTAGATGTCTACATTGAAACCTACCATTGGCCCGCCTTCAACGTCGCGGATTCCGCGATCACCATTGGGGTCATTTTCCTCATCATTCACTTTGCCTTCGAAAAACAGGCAGATCCTCCTCCGGAGTCGGAGATATCCTCGGTGCGTTGATCCAGTCAAGAGTTTCGGTTTTTGATGTTGTGAGTGTCGATCGCTCACTCACAATTCAACATTCAACACGACGAACTGGGAATCAGGCTGGCATGCGAACGATAAATCCGCCCTGTTCCTTGACTTGCTTTTGCTGCTCCGCGGAGAACATAACCAGCGGTTCGCTGTGACAGAATTGACACTCCCTCGTGGTGAGTGTCGCAGTCGGTTCCCCGATGCTCACGAGGTACTCCTTAGCAAGTTTGAGGGCGGTGGCTTCATCCGTCGTCATGACATCGAAGTGAATGCGACCGCTCTTGCCGGTGACCCAAGTGTCGTAGACGTGAATCGTATCCGAAGACATGAACAGCTCCTTTCAGCGGACGACCAACATGACCAAAACTCCGAGGATAATACGATAGTACGCAAAGACTCGCAAGGTATGCCGTTGGACATAGGTCAGGAAGACGGCGATGACGGCCCAGGCCACTAAAAATGAGATGAGCATGCCGAGGCCGAGCGCCATATAATCCTGATCGGTAAATGCCCCTCGTGCTTTCCATGTTTCGTAGACTGTCGCAGCGATGATGGTCGGGAGCGCGAGAAAAAAGGAGTATTCTGTGGCCACTTTTCGATCGAGTCCGGCGAGCAGGCCTCCGATGATCGTTGAGCCGGAGCGAGACATGCCGGGGATGAGGGAAGCGCATTGTGCCAGCCCGATCCAGAAGGCATGGACAGCCGACACCTGATCCAGACTGTTGGCATGGGTGGTCCGTTTCGTCGCTTCCACGATGAGAATGATAACGCCGCCCAGGATCGACGTTAAGGCCACCGTCAGAGGAGTGAACAAATGCGACTTGATCCACCCGTGAGCCAACAGGCCGAGTATGGCCGCGGGCAGAAAGGCAATCCCGAGTCCCAGCAGGAACCATACGTTGGGATGATTCCGCATGGACCTCTTGACGCGGTCGGACCATGCGGCGGGAGGTTGGTTTGTCGAAGGGGCACGCAGGGCCTTCTGCTCCTGCCATGCGCCGGACAGCAGCCGGCCGATTTTCTCGCGTTCAAAGACAATCACGGCCAAAATCGCACCCAGTTGGATGGAGATTTCCGCGTTGGCAGCGACGTCACCGGTGAAGCCGAGGGCATGGCCTACCAAAATAAGATGTCCCGTGGATGAGACGGGGAGAAACTCTGTGAGTCCTTCGACGATCCCCAGTATCACAGCGAGCATTGGGCCCCATTCGTTCATGCGTACCCCACGTCAAATAGTAAGTGAGCGGTTTCAACCATCACGGCCATCTCCGATAGAATGTGCGGGATGATCACAGAGCGACGACAATCCGTCAAGCGACAGATGGTTGCCGCGTCAGACCCGAACCGATTCCTACAACGGCAAATATGTTGACAATGCCGGGATGTTGGCATACACACAAGGAAAGAAACCGCAAGAACCACGGTTTCAGCCGGGTCGGCGGAATGTTCCACATGATGCTCGGGCAAGCCGTAAGATTTGATGGAGGGAGGATCGCATGAGACGCGAGTGGACGGCGATGGTATTGGTTGGGGCGGTGTTGGCCACGGGTTGCGTATCCAACAAGAAGTACCAAGGCGCGTTGGCCGAGGCAGACAACGTCAAGATGGAACTGGAGAAGACTCGCCAACAGAAGGGCGCCATGGAACAACAGGTCCGGACCCTCAAGGAACTGAACGTGAAGTTCGGCAATGAGGCACAAGCGGCTCGTGATGAACTCCAGCGCATTGAGCACGGACGTGATGCGGAGCGAGGCACGAGCGAGGGGCGAACCAAGGAACTTGAGGATAAAGTCAAGGCGTTATCGGCGCAGAATAAGAATGTGCGGCAGGAATATCAGGATGTGAAACGTCATAATGACACGCTGAAATCATTGGTCGCGCGTTATCAAAAAGAGCTTAAGGATCGTTCCCATGCCGGGACGGCCGCTCAAACAGCGACACTGACACCAAGCCAGGCTCCATCCGGAACCGCGACGGTCTCTCCCGTCGCTGCATCGACGGCGATGAATATTAATAAGGTTTCAGTAAACGACATGATTCTCTTTCTCGGCCTGAAGCAGGACGAGGCCGATCGCATCGTGAGCAATCGTCCTTATCGCGTGAAGGGTGAATTGGTCGCAAAAAACGTGGTTCCAAAAGAAACCTTTGATCTGATCAAAGATCGAATCTCTGTCAGCCCGTAGAATGCACTAGACTCTGGCAACGGAAACGGCCGTTCTCCATCGGGAGGACGGCCGTTTTTTATCTCCACAGAGAAGCTGCCACCAACCGTGTCCAGCTGTTTTCTACACCGCAAGTCCCACGTGTAGATCGTATTGATCGAAGTCTGACCCATCAATTTCTGAATTCCCGGGAAGCTATTCCCTTCCAGTTTCCATTTAAACAATTCCCGGCAACGTTCGCCGAGTTGTGCAACGGCGCCCAGCAGTCGATCGACACGCTGTTTCTGATCGAGTTGAATCACGGGATCGTCGGCTGTATCGGCGAGCGGAAGATCCTCAACGACTTCTTGATTATACTCACCACGACGCAGCGCCTTGCGATGCGCGTCCAGCATCTTGTATCGGAGGACCTGAAAGGCAAGAGGGACGAGTTCTGTCAATTCACTCACCATGGGATACTTCTCATGCAGAACGGTCATCGTGTCTTGCGTCAAATCCTCAGCATGCCCCCTCGATACTCCTGATGTCGCGAAGGCGAGAATCCTTTCGCGAGGGGCTGCCAGTATCTGATTACGATTCATCGCGCGTCGCCCTAGATAGTTGTGAATGCGGCAGTACGTCTCCGAGTGAGCGAAAACCAAGATGGAGTCCGTTACAGACCTCAACTTGCCGATCGAAGCGGTTTCGCGTGCGGATCATATTCCATAACGTGCCAAGGCCGACACGACCCCAAGCGGCCATATGGAAGACAGATAGGGGATAGTCGGTTCCAAAGAGGAGACGGGA
>JANPKE010000331.1:0-3096 GCA_031425875.1 Nitrospirota bacterium | reverse complement strand
TCGTCCTGAATGACCGGAAGGACATCGATGAAGTGGAACAACCGGGTCTTAAACGATGAATCCTTCATTGCTAGATTGATGGCCGAATGGGACCACCAGCGGCCATCAAAGATGGAGGGTGAAAGGCCAGCCGACAGTTGCGCAAGTTGTTCTCCAATGCGGAGGATGGCTGGCTCAAGAGAAAGTGAGGTGGTCATCGATGGTCCTGAAAATAATGACTCTGTTTCGTTCTAGTATACATCCCAGACGACTGATGGTCATCGTTCTTTGCTGCCCCAGTCGGCGTATGGACGATAGCCCGACCGGCCCATTTCATTTTGCACGGTGCATCCCTTATGATGATGAGATAAGGCTTGATGGCGCTTCGATGAGGGGCGTCATTGCTGAACGATGCGATCGAACATACCTGAACTGGAGACGAGCTATGGCTGATGAACATACCCATGGGACGCAGCAACCCCAGGGAAAAGATAATTTGATTCCTGGCGTCAAACATGTCGTTGCGATCAGCAGCGGTAAGGGAGGAGTCGGTAAGTCCACCGTGTCATCGAACCTGGCTTGCGCCTTGGCGTTGGCCGGTGTGAAGGTCGGTCTCCTGGACGCGGATCTCTACGGTCCGAATATCCCCATGATGATGGGGTGTACCACCGGCCCTGAACAGAAGGACGGCAAAATCGTTCCTGTTGAGAACTACGGGGTAAAATTAATTTCCATGGCGTTCCTCGTGCCGGAAGAAACCGCGCTGGTCTGGCGTGGCCCGATGGTCCATCAATACCTGCAAGCTTTTTTCCGAGATGTGCTCTGGGGGGACTTGGACTATCTGCTGATCGATCTCCCGCCAGGCACCGGTGATGTGCAGCTCTCCTTGTCACAAATGGTTCCGTTAGCTGGGGCGATCACCGTGACTACGCCTCAAGAAGTTGCGCTCTACGACGTTCGTAAAGGCATGGCGATGTTTCAAAAAGTCAATGTTCCGCTTCTGGGCATTGTGGAGAATATGAGCCACTTTGTGTGTGGCCACTGTGGTGAGCGGACGGAGATTTTCTCCTATGGTGGGGGCGAGCGGGCAGCCGCCAAGGTCGGTGTGCCGTTCCTTGGCCGGATCCCGATTGATCCGGCTATTCGAGATGGGGGCGATACCGGCCATCCCATCGTCGTGGCCAATCCGGCATCCCCTCAGGCTGAGGCGTTTCGGGATATTGCAAAGAAAATCATGGGAGCACTCGGTGGTGCTGAGAAAACTGGCCTGTCAGTCGATAGTTTGCTCAAGAAAATCAAGCAACCGTTCAGTACCAATTGAGCGGTCTCATTTGGGAGGGAAGGCATGGCGGAGTTCGTACGTGTTGCAGCCCTAACAGATATACAGCTAGGGCATGGGATTGTGGCAGAAGCCAATGGGAAGACGCTGGCGGTATTCAATGTGGATGGGACGATCCACGCGATCAACAATACCTGTTGCCATCGAGATGGTCCATTGGGAGAGGGAGAATTGGAAGGCAATATTGTTACCTGCCCCTGGCACGGATGGCGATACAATGTGGCTACCGGGGCTTGCATGAATAACCCATCCTCGAAGGTGGAAGCGTATCAAGTGAAAATCGAAGGCAACGATGTGAAAGTATTACTGGATGTCTGACGTCATACTCTAGCTATCTGCCGGTACCTCAGACGGAGGAAGAGCGTATGCCTGTTTCTACAAACGATCAAACGGATATCGCGGCGGCGCTGGTGCGTCTCTATGTGTTTTTAGCTCAATATCTCGATCGGTGCTTGGATGAGGCGGCTCGAAGCAGTTACCCGGATTCCGAACTTCAAGGGCACCTCGATGATACGCGACGCCAGCTCATGGAGATTTTGTCGGTGAATCCCGTCGTGAAGAGAAAGCTCGCCGACGAGTGTGACCGAATTCTGGCGCTCGGCGCCTCCTGTCTCAAATCTGGCGCGGACGATCCCAAGATTCGAGAGATGATTCAAGTGGAACGGGCCATACTCAAGAATAAGACCAGTGCATTGAGTGACTTGGTTGCAGTGTATCGAGCCTTAGCATGAATGATGGATGGAGAAGGGCTCGATAAACATCAGCTTGCCGGGTTGGACAACCGGGAACGGGGATTTAGCAGGCCGGTTGAGTTTGAATGTGTAGGAGAAGGCTACAGAGCTCTCTTACGGTATGAGGCCGTCCGCGTTACGACGGAGATTCATCCGACCCAAGATGATGCACTCATCATCTTGATCCAGACGTTGCATATCCAGGGTTACCGGCAGCTCAAAACTCAACGGAGTTTTCGCAACGGGACCTATCTGGGTTCGCAGGAACTGTGGGTGGAATATCCGGATCCCTCACAAGCTGAGCCTGAGCGACCTAGCCTTTGGGGAAAAGTATTGAGTTGGTTTCGGTCCAATTCTTCGGATGGATCACGTTCATGAGTTTTGTTCCGTTGAGCGATCTCCGATCTTCAGCAACCAGTACGCAGCCTCTCTCAGTGACTAACCGGCCTCGCCTTCCTGCCTGGTTTAAGATCAGTGCGAAGACGGGACCGGATTATCTCGATATCAAGCAAACCATGGAGCGGCTCAAGCTCCACACGATCTGCGAAGAGGCTCGTTGTCCAAACCGGTGGGAATGTTGGAATGCCCGTACTGCGACGTTCCTGATCCTGGGCGATATCTGTACTAGACGATGTCACTATTGTTCGGTAGAGACGGGACGACCGCACTCGGTAGATCACAACGAGCCAAGCCGAGTGGCAGAAGCAATCCGGGCGCTTGGCCTCCGGCATGCTGTGATCACGTCGGTGAACCGTGACGAATTGCCTGATGGCGGAGCATCAGTCTTTGCCGACACGATCAGACAGACCAGACGGCTGAACCCAACCTGCACGATCGAAGTGTTGATTCCGGATTTCGAAGGCAATGAGGACTCGCTGGCAGTCGTCTGTGTGGAGAAGCCGGAGATCCTTAACCACAATATTGAAACTGTTCGACGGCTCTTTCCATCGATCCGTCCGCAGGGAAAATATCAGCGGTCGATCGATTTGCTCGCGAGGGCCAAGCAGCATGGGATGAAGACGAAGTCCGGATTGATCCTAGGGATGG
>JANPKE010000330.1:0-3829 GCA_031425875.1 Nitrospirota bacterium | reverse complement strand
GCTGGTTCGGGACGCGCTTCGCGGTTCAAACTACGAGCGCTTACCGCGAAACTGTTTGAGTGACGCCAAGCGTTGCCCAGACAAATGTTTAGGCCGATCCGTACAAGAGCCGGATCTTGACTAATCCGTAACGTGCCACTGATTCGTCAGAAGCATGCGCCACAATTATTCCTTCTCTGATCGGTTATATCGGCTCCCGCCTGTTGGACCGCACATGGTGAGGCACGACGCATTTTCCCCGGATCCAGTGATACCGTCAAGACTCACCCTCCACAAATGATGATCAACCACACCTGATTCCTTTTACATAACCCGCATTGTCTCATAATCGCACGCATGCACCGAGCACCACCCACTTCGATCAGTCCCGCATGCGCGGTGCGCGAGCACAGGAGACCACGAGTTCCCTCTCCCACCCCTCCCGTTTGACTCATCTCAAATCGTTTGTTACTCTCCGCGCGAGTCGGAGCCGGTCCCCCTAACAAGAGCGAGACTTCATGAACATTGCGGACTATTTGGAGCAGAAACGCATCGAGGTTGACCGGTTTCTCGACTTCGTATCTCCGCCTGCTGCTGTACCACCCACGACACTGCATGAGAGTCTGCGCTACAGCCTGATGGCAGGCGGAAAACGGGTGCGGCCCATTCTCACGATCGCCGCGGCTGAAGCATTAGACCAGACACCGCCTGGCCTTATGGCAGTCGCCTGCTCGCTGGAACTCATTCATACCTATTCCCTGATCCACGACGATCTGCCGGCTATGGACAACGATGACTTTCGCCGAGGCAAACCGACCAACCATAAAGTGTATGGCGAAGCCATGGCCATTCTGGCCGGCGACGCGCTGCTTACAATGGCCTTCGGCTTGATCAGCAGGCCAGATCTCATGAAGGGCTGCGATCCGGTTCAGCAAGTCCGCATCATTCAAGAATTGGCTTTTGGCTCCGGCAACATCGGCATGGTGGGCGGCCAGGTGTTCGACATCCAGGCTGAGAACAAGGACATCGACCTCCCGACCCTTCAGAACATTCATAAGCACAAGACCGGTATGCTTATGCGCGCCGCAGTCCGCATGGGAGCAATTGCCGCTGGAGCAAACGATCGCCAACTTGACGACATGACCGGCTATGCTGAAGATATTGGCCTGGCCTTTCAAATTGCCGATGATGTCCTCAATGTGACCGGTACCAGAGAAGAACTTGGCAAGAACCCGAATACAGATGCCGAGCGTGGGAAGAAAACCTACCCGACGTTCTATGGGGTAGAAGGAGCCAAGAAATTGGCTGACGACTGTGTGACCCGCGCTATTAACCGGCTCTCATCATTTGGGCCTTCTGCCGATCCTTTGCGCGAGATCGCGCGGTACATTACTTCTAGAAAAAACTAGTGCTGAGACATGAGTGCTGAGTTTCGGAATACAGTCCTTCACCTCTTCCTTTTCACTCAGGACTCAGCGCCCAGTACTTGTTACTCTCCCGTTCGCTACTCAGCACCCAGCACTTCATATGAAAGCCCTCATCACAGGCGCCACCGGATTCGTCGGAGCAGCGGTGGCACGGGCCCTCGTGCGAACCGGCAGCGAGGTTCGTGTGCTGGCGCGACCGGATTCCGACCTCCGGAATGTTGATGGCTTCTCTGCTCAACCCGTCGCAGGGGATCTGCGCGACCCTGCCTCACTTCGTACAACAGCCCTCGCCGGCTGCCGCCACCCCTACGATGTCGTCGCTCACTATGCGCTGTAGATGCGCATAACAGCGACCGGGTAAGCCACATTGATGGAAGCAGTCACCCTCTTTCTCAAGACGATTCTCCTCCGCCCCTATGTCTTTCTGTTTCTTGCTGCGTTTCTCTTCTCCGCTATTCAACTGATCGGCTGGCCACGCACCTGGCGCTTCTGGCTCATCAGCTGGGCGACCGCATTCGTCTGTGAATTCTCGTCCACGCGAACCGGCATTCCCTTCGGCTGGTACTTCTACAATGGTTCGACGGTCGGTCAGGAACTCTACTTTTTCGATGTGCCGTTCATGGATTCCATTTCGTTCAGTTTCCTCCTCTTCGCCGCCTACTGTGTGGCTCTCGGGCTGCTGCTGCCGTTTGCATCATCCCCAACGCACGCCCGCTTTCCTCTACGGCAGCTGAACTTCGATCTGAGTGCGCGAACGAGTTGGGGTGTCTATGCCCTCACCGTATTCCTCTTCGCCTTTATCGATATGGTGATTGATCCGGTCGCTCTGCGCGGCGATCGTTGGTTCTTGGGCAAAATCTACTATTACCCAGACCCGGGCTGGCATTTCGGTGTTCCCGTGGCCAACTACATCGGCTGGGCTGTGGTGGGACTCATTTCACTGGCTATCTATTTCCCGCTGGACCGACGCCTCACCCCTCTCTCGCCATCCCAGCTACTCACTCAGCGGCTGTTGCTAGGAGTCGGGCTGTATTATGGGGTCTTGGCCTTCAACCTCGGCATGACATTTTGGATCGGCGAAACGTTCATTGGCCTTAGCGGCCTGCTCATGCATCTCCCCATCCTCGCCCTTCTAGTTGCCCGCCTTTCTCACGTTCGGCGATACCACCCTACCTAATACTGCGGTGGCATTCACGCTGAGGAATTTGTATAGTGAGGCAAGGTCTGCGGTGGTCATGTAGAGAAGAGACGGTGGTGCAATCCTGAACTGCCGCGAGAGCCCCCTACCCGACCCATATGCTCGATAGACTTCCTTATGGCGAAGCATTACAACTTCATCACCGTCAGCGTGGTCCTGCTCACGTCCTTGTGGCTCTCCCCTGTGGCTTCGGCCAAGAGCCCGGAACTCCTGCACGTACTCGGCATTGTGACCGCGATCGATGCCAAACACATCGACATCAAGACCACCAAAGGACCGGTTGTTCCGGTCCTGCTCAGTAAGCAGGTGAAGTTCAAGAACAAAAGTAACCCTAAGTCGAACGATCCGCCCACGGTGGGAGACCGGGTTATCATCGAGGCGACCAAAGACGACAAGACCAAAAAGATATCAGCAACAGTAGTACATTATTCACCCATTAAAAGTGTTTCACCACCACGGTAATCGATGCCGACGATTCGTTTTGCGAGAACGATCCACGAATCACCGTTCCACGGAGGAGTACGCCATGCGCTCATGCGTATTCTCGTCACAGGAATCGCGGTCTTCCTGGCGATCTCGATCGTCCCCGGCCTGGAAGCAGACAGCCTGACGGCCGGCATTGCCGCCGTGCTGATCCTGACGTTCTTGAATGTGATCCTGCGCCCTATTCTCTTTCTGCTCGCTTTGCCATTGATCGTGTTTACACTCGGCCTTTTTCTCGTGGTCTTGAACGCCTTGTTGCTGGGCTTGACCGCGTTCCTGGTCAAGGGGTTTACCGTCTCAGGGTTCTGGCCTGCTGCCGGTGGGGCGCTTATCATCAGCTTGGTCACAACCATCCTCAACAGCTGGACCATCGACCGTCGCCCTCTTCCGGAGGGCCCCGACCAACCGCAACGCCCTCCCAAAATCATCAATCCTGACTGATCCCTAAAGACAGTATAGTCAAGCAGAACGGCTACTCGCCGATTGAGAGATCGCAGCCAGCAAATCCTTCAAGACCGAGCGTATGGATGTTGTAGAGGCGACTAGAACAAGCGAGTGATGCGTGGTTTTACACGTAGGTCATGACCTTCATGTTTACACTCTGGCACACAATCTTTATTCTTACTTGTTCACAAGCATGACAGCTCGTTTATCCAAATCGTATGATATTGAAGACGATCTTCGCCCTTTGCGATGGAAACTTGTCATCCCATGATGAGGCATACCCTTTGCTCCGGTGAGC
>JANPKE010000329.1:0-1526 GCA_031425875.1 Nitrospirota bacterium | reverse complement strand
AGCGGTGGAGAGGTGTACCTCTTCACGCGGCGGTGTTGCGCTGACGACGCAATGGCTTCCCGCGCCTTGACAAGCCTGGTCCTCAATTGACAAGGAGCGGGGCCTGTCCTGCTTCGTAGGACCTTGCGCGGACCCCCATCTTCACAGAACTCTCGCTCGATCAGATGGCTCGCTGCAAATCCTGCTATGACCGCGCCAGCATCGCCGCCGCAACGACTACGGCCAGCGCGATGAGCAGTGACAGACGCGGCAACCAGCGAGCAGATTTGAAGGTGACTCGCTCTCCGGTCGTTCGCTGAGATTCTGCGATAGCGCTGACCCGACTGACCTGAGGGCCGAAGACAAGGTCATGGAGAACAGTCAGGAACAACAACAAGGCGACCAACGTCAGTTTCATGCTCACGATTCCAGGCCACGCAGCCGGTGCCATGACACTGAGGCCACGGTGTGAGAGTAACATCGGCCCGGTGATCAAGAGGATCGCCATCGCGATCCAGACGACAGGGCGAAACCTCAGTGCCGCAGAGCGAAACAGCGCCATGAATTCTGGCACCGCCTTTCGGCTTCTCACCAGTGGCGCCAAGACCAGCGAGAGAAATACCATTCCCCCGACCCAGGTTACGGCGGCAAGGAGATGCAAGACAACCAGTGTGGAATACATGGTGCCTTTTCTTAATCGATCTGGGGTGGAAAAATCGTCATGCCGCCTTCGTAAAGTCGCGCTATCCCGATGACTGGCGTCTTGGTAATCCGCTGCCGGACGGCGTCGGCGTGACGCTGTCTCCCACCGTCGAGCATAGTCTTGTCGCCTTATCGGGTCATATGAATATCGTCAGTGGGACCAGTCAAGACGGGCGGCAGACGCTCGAAGAATTTACCGCAGCTCATCGGCGCATTATCACGGAACTCTACGGGAAAAAACACATCACCGTCACGTGGAAGCCGGATCAGGAGAGGCCGTTGGCCGGATTTCCAGGGAAACGCCTCACCTTTACCTATAGCGACAGCACCGTGGGCGAGGTGATCGAACACCACGTCATGTCTCTCGGTCGGAACGAGGGACGAGGCATCCGAGTCAAAGTGCCGCTTTCAGGGGAACACCAACTCCTGCCACTGATTGAGCGGCTGCTCGCGACGTACCAACCGGGGCGCGATCAGAACGCGGTCAGCCCGCTTGTGCCGAACCCTGAGCCACCGATTGCGCCACGATGACGGTTAGCGAACCTCACACCCCTACCCTGTCCCATCATTTTTCTTCAAACGACAGATCGAGTGACACCGTCTCATTGGGCTTTACCGTAATGTCCCGCTCTTGGATTCCGAGGATCGGATGCCAGGCCTTGATGTGATAGGTCCCAGCCGGGAGCTCGCCGATAGCGAACGAGCCAGTGGGGTCCGTGACCGCATAATACGGATTATCAATCGCATAGCCCCAATTCTGCATATACGGGTGCATGCCGCACTGCATCGTAAAGACTTTCCGCCCTTTGACCAACTGCACAATGTCGGTGGTCCCACTCACATGC
>JANPKE010000328.1:0-4205 GCA_031425875.1 Nitrospirota bacterium | reverse complement strand
TCGCGCCTTCGGCCTTCGTGCCGCGAGCGGCCAATCTGAATGTTGTCTGGAGTGTGGCCTGATCATGGGTCAACAGATGTGACAGAGCGCTGATTTTCAGTCGCACGACTGAAAGCTTGGCGTCTTCCGTTCCATGCAGCTTCTCCTCTACGGCCTTCACAACTCGCCTCATGAGATGGAATTCATGCATGGCAGGCCTCACAGTCCTGGATGATCCGATCCACGACCTGGTCCAACGCCTTGGCGACTGCGGGCGACAGCGGTTGGCCCGCTTCCGTATTGCCCGCTTCAACTCCATACACAATGACGGCAGCGGGTAGCGCTCCCATCGCGCGGGCCAGCTCCAGCGCATCCACCGTACCGAGGGCGTGGCTGGATCGCGGAATCATCCGGCCACTGATCGGGCGGGCCGAGGCATCGAGCCGATGGATCGTGCCCGGAGCTTGTCCGCTGCGCGCGGCATCGATGAGAATGACGGCTTGTGCCCCATCCATCAATTCCACAAGATCAACTCCCGCCATCTCCGCTTCGATCACCTCGACCTTGTCACCGGCTTGTTGTCGGATCCGGCGAGCCGCCAGGAGTCCAACCGCGTCGTCTCCTCGCATGCCGTTACCAAGACCGATGATCCGAACGGCAGATGAATGAGGTTTGTCTTTCTTCACGCAACCCCTTCCCGTGTGATCTCCAGATTCAGAAAATGCGTCGCGCAGGAAATGCAGGGATCGTAGCAACGGATGACCCGTTCACAGGCCAGCGCCACTTCCTGATCGGGAAGCTGCAACAGACGCGGCAGGAACAGACGCAAATCTTGTTCGATCCGAGATTGGTTCTGCGAGGTCGGAGGAACAATCTTGGCTTCACGGATCACGCCGTCGCCGTCCACCTGGTATCGATGATAGAGAATTCCCCGTGGCGCTTCCGTACAAGCCATACCGGTGCCTGATCGAACGACGACAGGCAGCGCCGATACGGGTGGCGGTTCATATCGGTCGATGAGCCGCAATGATTCTTCCAGCGCGTAGAGGATTTCGACTGAGCGCGCAATGATGCCATGAAACGGATTCCGCAGGGGCATCACAGTGCGCGTGTCCGCCAGAACTTGCTGAACTAACGGCGTCAGATGATCCTGATTCGAGTTCAGCCGGGCCAGCGGACCAACTAAATAGGATGTCCCTTGTAGGGTGCAATGGAGAGCGGTGGAATAGCTTACCTGATGCTCAACGAAATGTTGTTCGAACTCTGTGGTCGAAATCTGCAGCCCATTGGATACAGCGACTTGGCCTTCATTGAACGGATACTCATCAGGGTGATGGAGCGCGACGTATGTGTAGTCGGGCATAAAATCGGGATAGTCGAAATCTGCGACCCAGCGTACCGTCTCGATCGCCGCATCGCGAGCCCACAGAAGTTCTTCCTTTAATCCATTCAGCTCGCTGCGCAACGGCACACGTGAGAAGCCGCCGACTTTGACAGAGACCGGATGCACGGAACGGCCGCCCAACAACGTCATGATCGCATTGCCGGCCTTCTTGAGCCGCAAGCCTCGGGTCACCACAGCCGGATGATCCTTCGCCATCGCAATGCCGCTGTCATACCCGAGAAAGTCCGGTGCCTGGAGCAGGTAGACGTGCAGTGCGTGGCTCTCGATCCACTCGCCACAATAGAGCAGCCGGCGCAGGTCACGCAGTGCACCATCGACATGCAGACCGAACACCTGCTCGATCGCATGGACCGCGCTCATCTGATACGCCACGGGGCAGATACCGCAAATCCGCGCGACGATATCCGGCACTTCGCTGTAATGCCGTCCCTGCAAGAAGGCCTCGAAAAACCTGGGTGGCTCGAAGATTCTGAGTTCTACGTCCTGGACGGTGCCGTCTTTCACGGTGACACGGAGCGCGCCTTCACCCTCCACGCGTGCCACCAGGTCGACGGCAATGGTTCTCGTGTTCCTCGCCTCTTCTTTGCCCGTCACCCTCTACTCCTCACCTATTACCCCTTGTTCTCCCAGACCGTGCTTTCATTCCGAAAGGGGTCCACAGCGCCATTGATGCCGCGAAATCGTCGCAGGACCTCGACCGGGATCAGCTGCAATTCGTCATGAAAGTGCTTCGCAAGCGAGGTCGTGTTCGGTGGAAGACCCGGCCCTTTCCGTGCTCCTTCGCTTGGTCCAAAACAGCCGTAACAGTCCCGCCCCATAGCTGGACAGATCGCCCCGCAACCGGTCCTGGTCACCGGTCCAAGACAAGGCATCCCCTTCGCGACCACCACGCACACATTTCCTCGCCGCTTGCACTCCAGACAGACACTGTCAGCCGGCAGGCGAAGCTGTACACCTCCCACCAGATCCGTAATGACGCGCAGGAGTTGGCCCTTCTCGATCGGACAGCCCCACAATTCGAAGTCCACGTGGACATGTTCCGAGATGGGAGTGGAGGTGCTGAGACTCTGGATATAGTCCGGTCTGGGATAGACCGCCTGTTTATACGCCTCGATATCGCCCCAGTTGCGCAACGCCTGAATGCCGCCGGCCGTCGCGCAGGCTCCGATCGTGATCAGCACCTTCGTCTGCTGTCGCACGGACAGAATGCGATGCGCGTCCTCCGCAGTGGTGATCGATCCCTCTACCAATGCGATGTCGTACGGGCCCGCCCTCATGTCGCTGGAGGCTTCAGGAAAATAGGCGATATCCAACGCCTGGCCCAATGCCAGCAGGTCCTCCTCAAGATTCAAGATGCTGAGCTGACACCCGTCGCAGGAGGCGAATTTGATCACCGCCAGCCGTGGCCGCTGCCTCAATTCAGGATTGGACATAGCTTCGCCTCACACGCCTGGCTGTCCCAACCACTGCTCGACTCGATCGTAGCGCATAACCGGTCCGTCTTTGCATAAGAAGTACGGACCCATTTGACAATGGCCGCAGAGACCGATCCCGCACTCCATGTGCCGTTCCAGCGACACGTAGATGGCGGAAGCAGGAATGCCGCGTCTCATCAGAATTGGCACTCCTAAGCGCATCATGATCTCCGGCCCGCACATCAGCACGATGCTCTTCATGGGATCGATCGCCACTTCCTCAAACAGCTCCGTCACCACACCGATGTGATGGTGCCAGAACTTGTCCGGCTGATCGCTGGCCAGCAGGACTTCCGTATCGGGAGCGCGCCGCCATTGATCGAACCGCTCACGATAGAGCAGGTCATGTGGGGTCTTGACGCCGTGAAGGATCTTGATAGAGCCATACTGCTCGCGCCGCTTCAAAATATATTCGATGGCTCCCACCACCGGGGCACACCCAAGGCCACCGGTAACAATCACCACGTTCCGCCCACGCGCCGCTTCCAGCGGCCACCCCCGTCCGAAGGGGCCACGAATGCCTAGCACATCACCTGGCTGGAGGGCAGCGATAGCCTTCGTAATTCGCCCTACCGCGCGAATCGTATGGTCCAGGAACTCCGGCTCATCCGGGTCGGAGACAATTGAAATCGCCACTTCGCCGACTCCGAACAGATAGACCATATTGAACTGCCCGGCCGCGAAACGAAAATGTTCCCGCGCCTGCTCGTCCACGAGCTGCAAGCGATAGGTATTGATGTCTTCGGCTTCCCGAATCTTCTCCACGATGGTCGCCGGATGGATGGTGTAGGGATTGACCATTGGATCAGCCTTCTGCACGCCGGTCATGTTTCATCCGCCTGTTGGTGAGGAATGGACGAGTGCGCTGGGCGAGCCAGCAAGGCCGGCAATTCTTCGGTCAAATCGATACCAACCGGGCACCAGGTGATGCATCGGCCACACCCGACGCAGCCGGACGTGCCAAACTGATCGATCCACGACGCGAGCTTATGCGTCAGCCACAACCGGTACCGATCCTTGATCGTCGGGCGGATATTCTTACCGTGGATGTAGCCGTGTTGCTGGGTGAAGCAGGAATCCCATAATCTGGCGTGCGCGGTCTGTTGATGCGAGAGGTCCGGCGTCTCCTCGACTGTATGGCAAAAGCAGGTCGGGCAGACCATCGTGCAATTCGCGCAGGCAAGACAGCGCCTTGCCACCTCGTCCCATCGGGAATGTTCATGGGCCTCATAGAGGGCTTGCGGCAAGCGTGAGTAATCCAACCGTCTCGCTTGGCTATGGGCACAGGCTTCGATCCGGGTCGCTGCCTCAATACTCAGTTGTTCTGAATCCGTGGACAAGGAGAG
>JANPKE010000327.1:0-17017 GCA_031425875.1 Nitrospirota bacterium | reverse complement strand
AAAAATTGTAGAACAGCGTATAGCCAATCCTGCCACCTAGAAACACGCCGAAGGCGGCGTAGACGACCATGTCATAGACCTGGTCTTTCCTGATCGCTAACCCTTTGTGGGTTACTTTGCGTTGAATAAGGAAGTACGCCGCAGTCAGGCCGATCAGGTACATCAACCCATACCAACGGAGCTGGATGGGGCCGAGTGCCACAAGAACTGGGTCGATATTTGGGTAGGGGATGGCGGCTGGGGAGGCCATTACTGTGCTTCCAGAATAGTCCTTTGTAAGATGGTACTTATATCACGAGAGGAACACGAATCTTGGAGCATCCGGGGTACCCATTGCGCCGTACGGTAAAACTTGCCGGTGGATCATACGGGGGCTCACGTGTCAATGCAAGCGCGACGCAAGCGTGACAAAGATTAGAAACGGCTAAAGTTTGTCACCTGAAAATCGGCTTCCATGGCCGATTTGCAAGCACTCAGGAAGCTCAAGTGTTGGTTTTCTGAAACGACTGTGTCTTGGCCTGTCGAGAAAAAGAGACCAAAAATTAGTCACTTCTCATTGCCAAAAAACGCCCCCTGTGATTTTTCACGAGAATCGCCTCTTTTGCGCAGACTCAGATCCTGGCACAGAGCATGCTGAATAACCTTGGCATAGGAAGCGTTCAGAAACGATCTTCCGGCTCATTTACCATCATGAGGAGGTTCACCATGTCGGAGCAGGGGAATCAGGTCGCCAAGGCAGCAGCATTCATCGCCGGTGGGGCGGTCATTGGAGCAGGGCTCGGGCTCCTCTTCGCTCCACAGACCGGTGTGGAAACTCGTCGAAGCATCGGCCGGTATGCCCGCAAGGCGCAGGTGCAGACCAGCCGATGGGGTCGGGCCGTCAAGTCTGGGGTGGAAGAAGTGCTGGACCGTAAATCGGCAAAAGCGAAGAGTACTGAAGAGTCACGGCCGCAATTGACTGCGGTCTTGAATTAAGCTTCTCGACGATCATCGGTAGCGGATCACCCCGTCGCTCTCCTCCGTCGGCACGGGCTGACTGCTACCGCTGGTCCGAGGGAATTTGAATACTAATGGCCCCGGCCAGTTCTCCCACCTGAGCGCCTTCTCGGGGATAGCCTGAAATGTCGAGGATGCCTTTGGGGTTCCCATGACAGGCGAGGCAATCCTCCGAATAATAGATCGGCATCAACGTTCTGAGTAGCCGTCCATCGTCGATCCATTCGACGATCGGAGTGGTCGAGGTCGGTTGAGTCGCAAGCCGCTTCAGCACCCTCTCCTCGTACGCGTCCGGAGTATTTTTCAGGTTCCGCGGGTTGACTGTCGTCTGTTTGATCGTCACATGTGAGCGATTAGAAAACTTCCGGGCGGCCTGGCTGCCGAATGTGGCCGGGACAAAATTCTTATACCCGATCCCTCGCTGATTGATCACGAACTGCGCGTCCCTTACCACGTCTTTGCTCGCGAGGAGCAGGGTAGCCAAGAGCTCTTTGGCAAGAGACGGCAGAGACGAGGGAGGATGTTTCAAATCTATGCCGGTCTGATGGAAAAACTCGTCGAGCACCTGCCGTTCAAAGACCTCGGGTGTGAATCCCTTGTCGCCTTTGCCCGGATCGTTGATCAATGACTGGTTCCGCTCGATGACGACACGTCCCACATTGAGGAAGGTCGTCAGGAGCTGCGCGGTTTGCTCAATCTCCTTGTGCGAGTCCTGTGTCCACCCGATCTGGGGGCATAGGAGCGATAAGATCAAACCAATGAGGCGCAATGCTTTCAAAGGAACGATCATGAACATCTTTGCTTTCTCATTGCCCCTCTGCCAAACGGCATTGCCCTTGATCATAATGTTGCGGAACATGCGTCACCTCCAGAGGCAACCCTTCATTCGTCGCCCGCCGAGTAGGCGCGTATTCTGCCTCCACCCATCTCCGGCGCATGTGCTTCAACCGACCTGACTCTTCCAGACGAAGCAGGAGGTTGTTCAAGAACCATTGTAACTGTCTGTGATCGTCGCTTGTCACAATGGAAAGATCCTCCTGAGTCAGAAGCAACGGGGTGCCGTCGATTTGTGTCAGCAGCCGCCAATTCTGCCAGACCCGTTTCGTCACATACTCGAGGATGGAATGGTTGGTCAGGATGACGTCAATATTGGGGTCCTTTGTTTCGATCGAAGCGGGAAGCGAATCGCAGATGACCATGCGGATCCGCTTGAGGTTGGCTTTGGCGTACAGGTGAGAGGACCGTCCCTTCTGAACCGCCACGGTCAATCCGGCAAAGCCTTCCTGGACCGCCGCCAGCGTATCCCCTTTCCCATTCTGCTTGTGAAATTGTTGCCATACTCGTTCCGCTACTTCGGGCTTTTGGATGATGGCTGCTACACCATCTCCATGGAAATAAGGAGGCGAAAACCACAGGCCCGACGGTCTTGTGCCGGGAATCGTTCCGCTTACAGATGAGACAAAGAGATCGAGCTGCCCCTCGTTCATTTTGATGAACAAGTCGGGAAATCGAGTGACGTGCAGGGTCGGGACAATGGGAGTTGAGCCGCCGCAGTGGGTGGTGAGCGCGTCGGCCACCTCTCGGATCAGTTCGATATCCAGACCCGTGACCCGAATGCCTTCGTCGGTGTACACGGCGGGAAAGACAAACGGGCGAAACGGCTCGACTGAAATGCCGACACGGAGCCGTGCACGGGAGCAGATCGATGACAATTCATCGCGCGTCAGCGGGTGTATGAGTTCCACGGCATCATACACAAGACCGCATCCTTGAAGAAGAATGCAGAGCCCCGTCAGTATAAGCGACCCAAGGAATTTCTTAATGGCGCAAACGCCCACGATCCATATCTCCCATGTCTCGACAGCTCGTCAGCATCATCGGCTTAAAACCGAAGGCCGATGGTGAAGAGCCATTGTTTTGCCAAGTCAGACCTGCTCTGGGCATCGATCTCGAATCGCATGTATTGAAGTCCCATATCGACAGAAAATCCCTGAGCAACAGGAAATCGTACACCGATCTGTCCTCCATATAGGTAGCCAGGTGAAAGGTCGCCTCGCCCCGGTAAGGTGCCTCCCAGCATTGCACCGACATAGGGTACCGCCCGATGCTCCAGCGGACCGAAGAGCACATGTCGCAGGATGCGACTGATGGGTTTGCTGCTTGGAAAATCCAATACGTCGATGAAATTATTCCAACGTGGGTTCGCATAAATAAGATGCTGGTCAGTAATTATAATAGGATTATGGAGACTGAAATACTGGTATATTCCTCTCACTTCAAGGGGGCCATAGCGAAGCGCGGTGAATCCGCCTTTAACGGAGATAAGTCTGCTTTTTGGTCCAAAGTTTTGTTCGTTGAAGGCTGCGTCGAAGCTGAACGGACGGAGCGGAAGAATGTCGAGCACCGCCTCTTGGCTCACCGCTTCACCCGGCATCGCCGTTATGAGCAGGAACACAGCGACCAGAAATCGTGAAGCCTTGGTTTGCAGTGCGCCATCCCTCGACCTTATCATGCCAATTCCCGTACGCTACATGATAGCGCAAGGCGAGGATGGATGTTCTAAATATTTTCTGGAGTCTTGGTTAGGCGATCGCCAGGCATACGATCCCGTGGCAGATTCAGTCTGTCGCACACGATGTCTGGGTATAGTAAATGGGTAGGTATGGGGCAACGAGAAAAGTGGCTGTGAGCCATGTGCGCTATGTTAAAATCCGCCTCGCGCCGGAGTGGCGGAACAGGCAGACGCAAGGGACTTAAAATCAGATCAGGGGGATTGCTTAAGCCACTGTTGGCAAGGGCAATCCCTTCTGTCTGCAAGCTAAGTTGTATTTAGGTCTTAGTCTGACTTCATGCCAATTCACTTCACTTCAGTCCCTTTTGTCGCTCACACTAACACTCTAATAACACCTAACCCCTGCCGCCTCCAGCCCCAGCACGAAGGGCACACCCTGCCGCCGTCATGGGTCTAGGTTCCATATTAGCTTTGCGCAACCAGGACAAAAAGAGAGGCATTGCAGTGCCAATAAAAAGCAATTGTTTGTCTTGTCCTAGTCACGGGAGAAAGCAAAAAATGTTGGATAGTTGGTTCCTTCACTGAGATGATAGATTGCTCGATTGTCAATGCGCCGTCTTGGCTGATGCCTTGATCCAAGTTTGTCGGGACGGTAGGGGCCCCTATCAGGAGCATATGGGCGAAAAGAGAATGAGTGAGCAGGCTGATCAATTAGCGGAAAAAGATCACATAACGAAGATTCTCGTCATAGACGATACTGCCTGCGACCGGGAGCTCCTGGTTGCCGTCTTAGAGGACAAAGGATATGAAGTTATCTGCGCAGACAATGGTGGGGTAGGGTTGATGTTATGTCATCAGCAAACTCCTGATGCTGTCGTGTTGGACCTGAACATGCCCGGAATAGACGGTCTCAGCCTACTGCGGCAATTGCGGATCCTGCACCCATCCCTTCCTGTCGTAATTTTTAGTGGTCACAGCCCACAAGAGGTTGAAGAAGAGATGCTGAACCAGGGTGCCACGGCTTTTATTCAGAAGGCGTTTTCCCTGGATTTTCTGGGGGCGGCATTGCGGGAAGTTCTACCCTCTCCCACACGAGCTGACCGCTGAATCGCCAGAGAAGAGTGCCATGAGAAATATGGGTTGGTGTGACCTACATCCTCTGAAACATGGAAGTGCGGTAGAGTTGGTAAATAACTTCAAAGATCTTCAACAATCCTGTTTCGGTGCTTGAGATTACATCTGGTTGAGGTGAGCCAGGCTCAAATTGGTTCGGGTGAGAGTCACTCCACCCGTGTGAGAGGTAGGTCGAACCAAAAGCGACTGCCTTTACCTGGTTGGCTTTCGAGATCGATAGTTCCACCCATTAGCTCGACCAACTGATTGGCGAGCGCCAATCCGAGACCGGACCCTCCATACTTGCGGCGATACGATCCATCCGCTTGAACGAATGGATGGAACACTCGTTGGGCATCCGCTGTGTCGATACCGATTCCCGTATCCATCACAGAAAAACGGATTCGAGTGGCGCTGGGCCCAGAAGCGGGGTTCTCGCCTATCAACCGAGGCGCGGGCTCAATGAAGAGACGGACCTCCCCGTGTTCCGTAAATTTGACGGCATTGCTGAGCAAGACAGACAGAAGACGGGCAAGACGAGCCGAATCCCCCCAGAGTTCTGCCGGTACGGTCGATGCGATGTCCTGGAAAAGCAGGATGCCTTTCTCTCTTGCTCTATGTCGGTACAGAGTCATCTGCTCATCTACGACTCGACTCAACAGGAATTTTTCCCGGCTGAGCATTACTCGTCCTGCATCCAGGGCGGAAAAATCCAAAATGTCATTCACAATGTCGAGCAAGGCTGCGGCCGAAAGCTTGATCGTCTCTGCACAGTCTCGTTGGTCCGGTGTGAGGTCCATGTCGAGCAGCAATTCATCCATCCCAATGATACCGTTCATCGGCGTTCGGATCTCGTGACTGATCGTCGCTAGAAACTCCGACTTCAAGCGGGCGCCTTCTAGAGCAGCGTCACGGGCCTCCATCAATTTACTCTGGCTGTCTCGCAGGTCTCGCATAGCCTGACTGGCTCGCAACATGTACCGCACCCGATGCCCAAGCAAGAGGACATTGATCGGCTTGACGATGAAATCGGTGGCTCCAACATCATAGGCTTGAGTAATCGACTGATAGTCTTCCAGTCCCGTCATGATAAGCACCGGGACGTGCAGGCCTTCCGGCAGTCGTCGCAACTCGGTGCAGACTGCAAACCCTTCCATTTCCGGCATCAAAATGTCCAGCAACACCAGATCTGGACATTGCCGGACAAACGCCTCGAGTCCAAGCCGCCCGTTTTCAGCCTCATCGACAGTCCACCCCGATTGTTCGAGCACCTCACGGGACAGCAATCGCACGACGCTATCATCGTCGATGACCAAGGCCCTCGGCCGGCATTCGTTCATCATCATGCCGCCATTCCGCTTGAATTATTGGAAGCAGCAAGGCGCTCGGCAAGGTATGCTGCGATCAATCGAATGGACCGCAATTCTGACACCAGCATAGGAAGGGGAATCTCTATGGAGAATTCTTGCCCGATAATAGCCTGGAGGTAGGTCAACCCCATCGAGTCAACGCCTCTGCCTTCTATAAGGTCTTCGTCCACATCCGGTGCTCCATCTTTCACAGAAAATAACCCTTGCTGTTCACACACAGTCAATAACCGTGTCATAAGATTAGCTTCGGATGTTGTAGTCTGCATGTCGGGTGACCCCTCCATCCCACCTTTCTGGGTGGGCGTTGCTCATATGGTGGTCGCTAAATGTAACCGGTTCAGTTCGAGTAGGTACTTTATGTTCTCTGAGGACGTTCGTTCCAATGTGTGTGGCAGAATATAAATTGAGGTTTTGCTCAACGTCGGAGTAATACCTGCAACCGACTGAGCGAAATCGATGGCCTGCTCCAATCGCATTCGTAATGCCGTCCGTTCGCTGACACCCGTTTCAATATCCCTTTTCCACATCTCATCCTTGTGGATTCGTTTGTAGTCGGGATAGATGAAGACGCTGAGAAAATTATCCGGTTGGTGCAATCGAGTTACCAGTGCGTCTTTGACGTAGATGTTTCTCGCCAGGAGATTCGACAGATGTTGAGGGTCAATATAACTGCCATCGTCCCAACGAATAAGCTCGGCCTCTCGTCCAAGCACATGTAGGTAACCTTGCTCATCGAACCAACAGAGGTCTTCGGTGCGAAGATAGCCGTCACCGGAACTATAATTACGCTCACCACCCAGATAGGAATGCATCAGGGTCGGACCTTTCACCTCAAGAACACCCAGTGCAGCATTGATGCGTGGAACCTGGCGCTGGTTCGCCAATCGATACTGCAGTTGGCTGCTGATCCGTCCGCATGTGCCGGGAGCCACGTCGTTCAGGCGATTACGGGAAATAATGCCCGAACATTCGGTCGCATTGTAGACGTCGATGATGGTAATGCCGAGTTTTCCAAATATTTCTACGATGGCACCATCAAGCTTTGCCGAAGACGAGATACCATAACGGAAATACCCGCCTAACTTATTGCACAAGGCGGTTTTCATCGAGGCGAGTTTGGCCTTGTCGAGGGTTCCAATGTCGTAGAGTTTGTGGTTTTTCTCGTAGCTTTCAATGTATTTGTATAGCGTGTGAAGGGCCGGGGTATTTTTCATTTCTTCGAGAACTTCCTTGAGTAGGAAGATCCAAAACTTTGGTGCGGCCATGAAGACCCTGATCCGTACACCTAATCCTTTGAGTTTTTTGATTTCGTTCTCAAGTACTCCGTCGTCATCGGGTTCCCGCGTAAAATACGTAACGGTGAACTCACGCGTTTTGGTCACCAGAAACTCTGTCAGCATGACGATGTGCGCATAGGAGTTCATGTTCAACAGATCTTCGTTGTGCCTCAAATTGATGAGGTCGACCGTGTCATTGACGTGAGCCACAATATTGCCGTGTGTGATTTGAACGATTTTTGGAAGAGTGGTTGTTCCGGACGTTGGATAGTGCCCGAGAATAGTATCCGTAATCTTAAGCTGGGGGCTGGCGACAATTGCAATGGAGGAATCGGCAGTAGCCAGAACGTGTTTAAAGCTTAGCTCTCCCTGTCGCAACTCAATGGGCGGTACGTGCTTATCTTCAAATACGGGGCATAAATCTGCCACGAACACCAGAGGAGTAATCGATAACTCGTCCAATACGGAACGAAGCCGCTTGACTTGCGCAGGACTGACGAGGACGTAGTCGGGCGGATTTATCGATAGGACATGTTTAAGTTCCGTATCGTTCAACTTTATGTCGAGAGGAAACAGAATGTTGGCGGTGTAAAAAACTGCCAGGGCCGTAACGTCCCATTCTAAGCGGTTGTTGCAGAACGTCGCGAAGACCTTTTGCTCGATGCCGCGCGCCTTGATGACACGAATCGTGGCGTTGAGATGTCCGGCATAGGCGTCAAAATAGACCGTTGCGTACGTCGCTCCCGTATCGTAACGGATTGCGGGGCGTTTGCTGTATGTGTTGAGGTGGCCTTCGACAATATCAGCTATGCTTCGGATGGAATGGTGGTCTTTGAACGAACCGATCGGCTCCTGGGCGATTCCGGTGGGCATGGGTGTATCCTCACAGATGTCCTGAATAGGACAGCCCCGTGCTGAGTATGCGATTGTTCAGCTTGATGTCGCCCAATGAAAAGCCGTAAGTCTCAGCCACATTGAGAATTTCATAGACTTGCTCGCTCATGATCGCTCCTTTACCGAAGGAATGATTTCTTCCATCAAACACGAGCAAGAGCGTCTCCGCGAGACAGCCATAGGTCAGCCGGCCACCTGGCATACCAACAAAATCGATGCGAGAGCCTTCGGGCAATTGAGCCAAGCCACCGTCGAATGCCAGATTGCGATTCAGGTTCTCCTCGAAGTCAATGCTCAAGTTGGAGGGGATGGACGAACAACACACCAATGCCCCGGGTTTGACCATGTGTGGAAGAATGAGGTTCGGATCGGGAGAATTCGTCGCGACCACGATTACGTCACAGTCTGATACTGATTCAAGTCCAATTGCTATCTCGATCCGTGGCCATTCATCTGGCGAAAGTTGGAGTCCTTCGAGGATTTTTTCGAACTGAGAACCGGCGTCTTTCGGAAGCGGTGCGTTATCTGGCGCGCGAAAGAGTTCCGGGCTCTGTTGGATAAACTGGTTTCGATATTTCTCGATTACATTAGTCACTTGGGTCATCAGATCGCCTGAGGACGTGTAGGTAGGGCCGTCCGGCTCTTTAGTATTCGGTCTTAAGACCCGTAAGAGTTCCCGCCAACACAGTTGTCGCACGAATTTCAATCGCTGCCGATGGTCCTTGCCGGGCCTGCCCACGAGTTTTAATCGTCCGACACGTGCGGCCAGAATTTCGGACACCACGCTTCCAATGTTTCCGGGAGCCCCAACGACGGCAACCGTTGCGTGACGCAAATCAGTGTCACGCAACTTCGCAGCATGGAGGATGCCACAGATTGTCAGCGCCGTCGTATAGGTATTGCCAGTGGTCACCGGAATTTCATAATCATTGATGAGTTCGGCATTGCGAGTCACGATTGATGTATAGGCTCCGAGTCCGACCATCGAAACGGGAATGTTGTCATCGCCCAGTTCTTTTGCCAGCGTTACGGCATCTTGGACTTTGTCGCGTATTTCTTGCACTAAGTGGGGCGTTGTTGTGCTGACCATGTAATCGGGCAGATAAGGGACGAAGACCAAGTTATTTTCCACGACAAAGTCATTCGATGAAACTACGGTGCTACGGACATGAATCGGTTCCAGGAACCGTGCGATGCGATTCCACCATGCGACTAGGCCGTCTTTGATTGAAGGATAGCTGTTGAATGAAGGAAAGTAGTACTCGATCAAATTATCCACGGTGGTAGGGTGAATAATGAAGCCGGCTCTTGCATCGATATGGTGATGTTCTTTGGCGATGGGCCACACAACCTCCATGTGCACCGGTGAACGGCGAATCGCTTCTGGTACGTGAGTTCCTGCTAAATGGGCAGTTAGGCAATACTCATTGTTTCGGGCGATGATTTCCAGGACTTCGGCCAACGCATCGACAAGGAGCGTGATTTCTTCAATGGTGATGGTGAGGGAGGGTTGAATGCGAAGAATAGAAAGGCGCTGTTTTCCCGGATTGCCTTTTAGCATGGTTGACAGGGGGGCCAGCAATCTGATGTCGTGATATTCGAGTAGATAGCTGGCAATGAGGAGTGACAAGACGCCTTGTTTCCCGCTGGAGCGAAAAAATGGCGAATGTTCGTCCAGCGGGGTAAATTCGACGCCGATCATAAGCCCGGCGCCACGTACATCTTTGACAATATTTGGATAGCGCGTTTGCAAGCAGCGTAACGCTCGGAGGAGGTGAGCGCTCTTATCCTGGACTTGGCGAAGCAATGCTCCATCATGACGAGTCAGGAGCTGCAGTGTCTTGATGGCAACCCGGGACGACAACTCGTCTTCCGCAAATGTGGATGTGTGGAGAATGCCGAAATCCTGGTCGTAGACATCCTTTCGGATCAGTGCAGCTCCGATTTTGACCAGTCCTCCGCCCAACGCTTTACTCACGACGATATATTCGGGAGCATGGTGTGCAAGCGGAGTTTGGGTATAGGCGTAGACGGATCCCAGACGGCCACATCCAGTTTGGATTTCATCTAAGATAAACGGCACCTTGACGCGTTGACGGAGTCCGGCTAGGTACTGCAGTGTATGGAGAGGGACCGGCCGCATGCCCCCTTCCCCCTGGAGAATTTCAAAAATGAAGGCAATGACTCGGGTCATCTTGACCGGGCGCAGAGTGACTTGCCGGCCGGTTAACACGGGATAATAGAAAACACTGACGTGCTCTGCTACTAACTCTTCCAACCTCTCGGGCTGATCCGTGCTGATGAACGCTGTTCGGATGGCGGAGAGCCCCTCGTAGGCTTCCCGATAGGATTTGTTGAACGTCACCTTCAGAGCCGAACTGGTTTTTCCATGAAAAGAACCTTTGAAGGCGACCATGACCGGACTGTTTTGGAATGCTTCAAACTGCTCAAGGTTGTGCTTATCTAGATTGTCGCGAAAGTCTGTCAGGTCTTTACTCTTGTTGGGTAACTCCACGTCGGGACCGCTTTGGTCGAGTGAATGGTAGAAATCATGGAGTACTCGTGAAAGACGTTCGTACTCCCGTCGTACCTTATCAAAATGCACCTTGTACGCGTGCTTGATCGCCGCCTCGACGCTTTCCCCACCGCTATTGGTAAAGTGGACAAAATACTCATGCCCAGGGGGAGTGCACTGATTCAAGAGTGCGGCTAAGCGGGCACTTTCACCTCGGAGGGAGCTTTGAGCGTGCACAGGAATACCTTGTCGGAGTGCAGTGATGGCTTCTTCCACCAGTTCGGATTGGTTATGTCCAAGAATCGTGGCGCCGAACCCCCCGATGAAATCCAGTACCCGCCGCCCGTCCTTGGTCGAAAGATAATTCCCCTGTGCCGAAGTGAATTCGATATTCAGCTTGAGCGCAGCCAATAGGTCGGCAAGTTTGGGTTTGCAGTATTCGCCGTAAGGGCACTCAGTACTCATTTCACATACCTGTCGTTTCTAATTGGTTGTTCATCAGGCGTGTTCGAATGATCTTACGTCGTTTTTTCCCACTTGACGTTTTTTCAATTATTCCCTTAGGGCAAAAGCTCACTCGTGTGAGCAGTACCTCGAGTTCAGAATAGATATGGTGTTGGACCGTTATGGCATAGTCTTTTAACGTCTCTGCACTGGTTAACGGCCTCATCTCAACCAGCAACACTAACTCCATTGTTCCCGTCGAGCTATTCTCTACCGCAATCAAACAGCTGGTAGTCGGCCGGATGAAGGGTAAGTCCTCTGCAAGCTCTTCAATGTCATCAGGGACAATATTGCGTCCGCCAACGGTAATCATGTCGTCACGACGTCCATAAAAATACAGCTGGTCCGCGTAGAAAAACCCTAGATCGCCACTTCGGAATCGCCCATCGACGAATGTGCGTCGTGTTGCCTGATCATTGTTGAGGTATCCAGGCGAGACGCACGGGCCTGCAATGTTGATTTCACCAAGATGCAGTTCAGGTAGGATTCGATCATTCTCGTCGCGCACTGTGATCTCATGGTGATTGTCAGGAGTTCCAATCGACACTAATTCGATTGCATTGGAACGTGAATCATCCGATGCGATAGGGACGACGTGCCCATGATCGTCGATCAGACACCGTATGATGCTGATAGTGGGTGTTCTTGTGCATGAACATCCCAAAGCATTTTCGGCCATGCCATAACCGACATGCAGCTGGTCCGTTGGCATGCGCAGTTGGGGAAGAATTTCGTAGCAACGGCGTACCATCAGCGGGCTCACCTTTTCGGCGACAATATAAATGTGGAGCGCGTCCAATGAGATATCAGTTCCCTGAAGCTTCCGAGCGATTAGGTTCAGTGTCGTGGCGAGCGCGGAATTGGTGGTGAACGTGAAGTCGACGCGGTGCGTGGACAAATGTGAGAACCAACGGCCTGGGTTCCGCATGTAATAACTCGGTGGAGCGAGCAAATTCTCACACCCGACGAATAACGGTTTTAAGACGCCGATAAATAAACCCATGTCATGATGGATGGGCATCCATGATGCGGAGGATGCGACGGGAGTTCCGCGGCGAGAGCGGGTGTGGTTCTCCACAAGATTTACAAGCTGCGCCATCACCATGCCATGCGTCACGATGACGGCCTTAGGTTGTCCTGTGCTTCCAGAAGAAAACTGAAGGACGGCGATGTCGTCACGGTGTGTCCTGATGGGGCGACAGGAGCCTGGATGTGCTGGGGTCAATTTGAAGGCATCAAGGGAGAGTGCCAGCTTACGAGTTGTGTCCGTCCAGCCCTCGAATACGCTGGCGAGAGCGGAATCTTCATAAACCATTAACCTGAAGTCGCAGATATCGTCACACTTGGTGAGATAGGTGTCACACTTCGTATGCCTGTTCCATTTAGGGCGAAGCGGAACGATAATGGCGTTGATTTTGAGCAGAGCGATGATGAGCGCCACATAGTCGGACGAGTTTTCTAAAATGAGCCCCACCTTGTCTTGATGGCCGATTCCCAGGGCGGCAAACTTCTGTGCGTATTGGAGAGATAGTCTGTACAGGTCCTCTAAGTTAAGCTCTAGGCTTTCCGACGGAAATCGCCAGATTGGCCGTTTCGTCAGTACATTTTGTTCCGCGATCTCTACGAGAGTCTCCATCAATCTACTGTGGATTCCTACCCATAATAAATGCCGACCGTAATGCGCGTTATCTTTCTGAACCGTCTTGCATTGTAATGTTAGGCCGTACCTCTGTCCAATAAAGAGAAGTATTACGACACGTAACCGATTTCCTTCAATTTCTTTACCAATACAAAAATACTGATATCGTCGCTCCAGGGCGCATACAACGCGCGGCACTAATCGTTTTGCCTTCTGAGCAAAGGTGACGAACTATGAAGATCTGGAATAGATTCCAGTTGGTCAAGATGTACTCAAGTCTCGCGCTGATTCTTCTGAGTCCGGTGGTGGGAATTGCGCAGACGGAGTTGGAAGGGGCCACCCCCAAAGCCGAACCAACTCCGACAGGTGAGCCTGCTCAGATATCCGGCGAAGAGGCGATGTTACTCGGAGAGACGCCCATCGTATACAGCGCGGCGAAATACGAACAGAAGATTACAGAAGCGCCGGCCGCTGTCTCCATCATTACCGGAGATCAGATCCGAAAATACGGCTATCGCACGTTCTCCCAAGTCCTCCAGAGCGTTCCCGGTTTCTTCATCTCCAATGACAGACTTTACGACTATCTTGGCATTCGAGGCCTCAACCGCCCTGCCGATTTCAACAGTCGGTTCCTGCTGCTTGTTGATGGCCACCGTTTGAACGACCCAATGTTCGATCAGGCACCGATCGGGAGGGATTCCCCGATTGATGTCGACCTCATTGAACGGGTCGAAGTCGTCCGTGGCCCGAGTTCATCTTTATATGGAACCAACGCATTTTTCGGCGTTATTAACGTGATCACAAAGCGAGGGCGTGACATCAAGGGAGTAGAAGGCTCATGGGAAAACTCCAGCTATACCACCAATAAGGGTCGGGTGACCTATGGCAAAAAACTTTCCAGCGGGCTCGAATTCATCGCCTCAGGATCCTATTTATACGGAGTGGGACAGGAGAATTTGTTTTATCCGGAATTTAATACACCTTCCACAAACAACGGCATTGCCTACCGTATGGATCAGGACACCTTTCACAACTTCTTTGCCAAGGCTTCCTATGGAGATTTCACGATCCAGGGCGGGTATGTAGGACGCAAAAAAGCCATCCCAACGGCGGCATTTGGCACCATATTTAACAATTCACGAGATGCCGCGGTCGATCGCCGTACCTATGTGGATCTCAAATATCAACATATATTTCCGAATCAGCTTACGGTAAAAGGGCGGCTGTATTATGACAACTACTACTTCCGCGATGACTATTTGCTAAATCCTGTTCCCCTGCCCCCTGCTCAGGATTATGCGGTGGCGACGGAGCAAGCGGGGGGAGAGCTGACATTGGTGCAGCGGTGGTTTGAGAAGCATAAGGTCACGCTTGGAAGCGAATTCAGAAGTCAGTTTAGGATGGATCAATCGAATACAGGTCCTACCCCTCCAGTGACCTACCAGAACGATAACCGCAACCTCAATATTGGGGCCATATACTTCCAGGACGAATTTTCAATCACCGACCGCCTGATCTTCAACGCAGGTATTCGCTATGATCACTATTCGACGTTCGGGGGAACGGTCAATCCACGGACGGGGTTGATCTATACCTGGCGAGATACGACAGCCAAACTGCTCTATGGACGAGCCTTTCGGGCGCCCAATCCCTTTCAACAGTTCAATATCATCTCGAATGCAAGCAAGCCCAACCCGGATCTCAAGCCGGAAGTCATAAATACGTACGAATTGGTTTTGGAGCAGTATATTGGCCATCACATTCGAGGCTCTGCCAGTGCCTACTACTACCAGATTGACAGGCTAATCGAGCAGGTCCTTGACCCGAGCGACAATCTATTGGTCTATCAGAACGGAAACAAGATCAATGCAAGGGGTTTTGAATTGACGGTGGAGGGGAAGTCGCCGAGCGGGTGGGATGGACGGGTTAGCTATGCGATCCAAGAGGCGAGAGATAACGCCAGTGACCGGTTACTCACGAATTCTCCGCAGCATCTTGTGAAGGGAAATTTAATCATCCCAGTGTTCAGCGACAAGGTGTTTGCCAGTCTGGAAACTCGCTATATGAGCAGTCGCCTCACACTTTCCGGGAACAGAGGAAAGAGTGTGTTCCTGACGAATGTGACACTCTTTACCCAACAACTCCTGCCAGGTTGGGAATTCTCCGCCCAAGTGAATAACCTGTTCAACTATCACTATAGTGATCCGACCTCCGGTCAGCATTTCCAAGATACGATCTTACAGGATGGCCGAACCTATTGGCTGAAGTTGAAATATCACTTCTGAAGGGAACTCACCGACAGTGTTCTTTTTCCGAAAAGCGACGACGGTTGCCAGCTGGCTGATGATGGGATGGCTGGCATGGGTCGGCCACGAACCGGTGGCTGTATCGGCGGCCTCGCCCAAGGTGGTCATTGTCCTCAGTCAAGAGTCGCCTCTTTATGCCGATATGGTAGAGGGGTTTCGTACCTCCCTGGCGGGTGCTGGAGTGCAAGCGCAGATCGAAATCTATAATTTGAAGGGCAATGCTGACAACGCGCTGAATGTGCTGCGCCCCTTCAAGAACGAGCCGCCAACGATGTTCCTGACCGTGGGATCATTGGCAACGCAGGTTGTCCTTGCCGAACATGAAGAGGTGCCTGTTATAGCCGGCCTTACTGCACACCTTGAAAAATTTCGGACGAAAAGAAACCTCACTGGGGTGAGTCTTGAATTTTCACTTGAGAGTCAGTTCCAAATAATGAGATGGATCCTGCCTGAGCTGGCGACCGTTGGGGTGTTGTACAGTTCGAAGGAGAACCAGGAGACCATTGACTCCGCTCTGAGCCTCGCCAAAAAGCTCAGTGTAAAACTCGTGCCAAAGCCGGTAGAGACGCCTCGTGAAATTCCTGACGCGCTGGAAAGTTTGGCGAATAATGTAGATCTTCTTTGGGGCATTACCGATCAAGTGGCTATGTCACCACAGACGGCTGAGCCGATTTTATTATTTTCATTTAGGAACAAGATTCCATTCGCCGGGTTGTCGACGCCTTGGGTCAAAGCAGGCTCCTTATATGCTCTGGAGCGTGATTACGGCGACATTGGAGAGCAATGCGCAGAAATCGTCGGAAAGATTCTGAACAAGGCGGCTCCTCGCACGATTCAGGTGGTTCCTCCACGGAAGGTACTCTTCTCAATCAACCTGAAAACTGCTCGCGCAATGAACATAGAAGTATCTCAACAGATCATTAAGGGAGCAAATAAAATATTCCAGTGAAGAGCTTTATATGAAAGCACGCCTAACGACAAAGTTCAATTTCCTCACGATCGCGATCATCCTGGTCACAGCAATCAGTATTGGTTCGCTCGCGCTGTATCGGGAAGTAACCAGCACCCGAGAGGAACTGGTACAGCGCGGGTTGATTACCGCCGGCATATTGGCTCAGGCCAGTGAATCTGGAGTCTATACAGAGAATGCCGAGACGCTCAAAATGATCGTAAATAGTGCGCGGATGGATCCGGATTTTGCGTATGTGGTGATCCACAATGCTAACAACAATCAATTGATTCAGGAGGCCAAGGATGAGGTTTGGAATGACGCCATGGAAAATGCGGTTAGGTCTGGTCCGCTTTCAACGGGCGCTCCGTTCTCAGAGGTCATGGATCACCAGAGCGGGCGACGTTATATTGATATTCATGTCGCGATTGAGTCGCGAGCAAACTCCCACCTATTTGCCGATGAGCTTCACTCCCATCCTCCAGAAAAACTGATTGGATATCTCAGGCTTGGGCTAAGCGAAGAGCGATTGAGGACTGAACTCTATGGGTATTTGCTCTGGATCGGATCCCTGACATTTTCCGTCGTATTGGTCGGTGTCATGGTGACCTTGCTTTTGATCCGTCGTTTTATTCATCCCGTTCAAGACCTCGTCGAAGCAACTGGACGTATTGCCGGGGGAGACTTTCGGCAATCTGTGGTGGTCAAAAGCAGGGATGAAATCGGGACATTGGCGGAATCCTTTAATAGAATGGTCCAGCGGTTGGGCTCCTCTCAGGAGGAGGTTCAGCAATACCAGCGTACCCTGGAAACGAAGGTCGAAGAGCGGACGAAAGAGCTTGAAGAGAAAACGTATGAGGCGGTGGAGTTGGCTCAGAAAGCCCAGGCGGCCAGTCAGGCGAAGACAGAATTTTTAGCCAACATGAGTCATGAGATTCGAAC
>JANPKE010000326.1:0-5874 GCA_031425875.1 Nitrospirota bacterium | reverse complement strand
CTGACCGGCAGGGTCAGCTTCTGCCCTAGGACAACTACCAGGGCAGAATGCATCATATGAAAACTGGAGTCAGATGGAATGGGGAAGACCCCTAGGTTCAACACAAAAGGGGAGATGCGAATGGGTGCGGGGATTCTCGGAACAAACAGCAACTGACTCAGTGGCTTGTGCCGGCTTCATCTTGCGATTTGGCGAGGAGCTCGGCCCTGGAGGGGATCTGTGTGAGGAGATCTGGGCGTACCTGAAGGACACCCTGTAGACGTTGGCCGGTGGCGTAGAGGAGATTGCCTGCCTTGTTGCCGAGGGTCAGTTTCCCCATGGTCTGGCCGTCCTTGCCCGTCGCCACAAATTCTGCAGCGGGCGCAAGTAGCCCGTAAGGGGCCAGTGGTGCGGATTGTTTCATGACACGTTCTTCTGCGGGAAGATTCGCGACCCGACTGACAAAGAGATCTGCCGCTTCTTGGCTAATCTTCTCGGTGGGCTGATCTTCGAGCAGCCATTCGCCGGTCTGGTTGATCAGGACATACTGATGCTCTCTTGTCTTTACCGACAACATGGCGAGGTCGGTGGAGTCGAGGCCGAGCAGCCGTTTGTCCTGGAGCGTGAAGAGTTCTTTCGTGAGATCTCTGATCAGTACGGGGTTGATGCGATAGAGCGGGGCGTCGGCGGTGGTCTCCGCGATGGCTTCTCCGCTCTGGGGGTCCGGTTGATACAGCCGGACGGACTGGTCACCGGCTGCCGTATGCAGCGTGATTTTTAGCTTGGGGGTCGTCAGAGTCTTGGCCACGCTGTCTCGTTCAGGACCGGGATCGATGATGCCGAGTGCTTTCAGATCTTCCAATCGAAACATCAACGAGCGGACTTCGTTCTGGTCGGCTTCGGCTTCGATGGGATAGCGGATCTTCCACGACGGCTTCGGCTTATCCTTGGCCATGTTGTAGAGCACGACTTCGGTGGTGGCATAGGTCAGGCGGACCCGCTCGATATCGTTCTGGACAAACCGCAAGAGCTCTTTTCGACGGAAGGCCATCAACGACTTGTTGATGAAGTCCTTCGGCGCCAGGTTGGTCAGTAACACGCTCCGGTCCGATGCCCGAAGCACATAGAGGGTATTGGACAACGGACCACTGTCGCCGATTGAAATTGTCTCCTGTTGTGTCCCGGCCGTGACGGTGAGGGTGGTCACCGGCTGTTCAAGCCCGAAGGCCGCCAACTGTGTCGCCTGCTCCTCGACAGTTCTGGTGACGGTTCCTGTCACGAGCGCTCGAATCAGCGCCTGCACTTCGCGATGATCGGCATCCGTTTGAAGCGGAGTCACGATCGACCATTTGCCAGGTTCTGCCAGCTTTAATTCGATAGGCCCCTGCGCGGTGGTGATCCTGAGTCCGGTGATGGCGGTTTCGGGGAAGGGCAGGACTTGTTTCTGTGCGCGTTCCTGTTTTTCTTCTCGCTGCTGGGCGGGAAACTCCACGAGATAGAGATAGCCTCCTAGGCCAGCCAGTGCGAGAAACATGAGGAGAGTCGGCCAGTAGCGAGTCATAGGCTAGAGACGTCGGCGTTTTCTCCACACGATGATGCCGGTAAGCAGCGTCACGAATGGAAGGAACACAACCTGGATGTAAATCAGCGCCCGTTCTTGGGTGGGGTTGGGCGTGAACGGGTGCAACGCCGGTTCTTTTGGCGCGATGGAAATCAAGTCCCGTTCCTCGGCCAGCCAACCGGTCGTGTGGAGAAAAAAGTCGCTGTTGCCGGGGAAGTTGAAAAAGGCGTTGGAGACGAAGGTGGAGTTCCCGATGACCACGATAGCGGGTCGAGGTGTGCCCTCCTCCGGGGCTTTCTTCGGTGCCAGCGCGGCCGCCATAGGCAGCGGTCCTTTCACGTCTTCCTTTTCGTTCAGGCTCACGACCCGGCCTTGCATGTTCATTTCAGCCCAGCTGTTCGGCGAGGTACGGGCCAGCGGCACAAAGTCCCAGTCTTTCCCGATCTGCTCATCGAACGTCACGTGCCGGGACAGCGGCAACAGCACGGCGGAGTTGAGGTCTTGCGTGATCTCATGCTCGGTAAACGTTCTGACCAACAGCGCGGTGAGGTCTCCTTGGGCCAATCGATCTTGCAGATCGACCAACACCCCCGACCCCAGACCCAGTCCCCAATGGGCGAGCAATGATTCCAGTCCAGTCTGTGTATCGGGATCGGCCAACACCAAGAGGTGGCCGCCCTTCTCGACGTAGGCCTGAATACGGTCCTGCTCATCCTTCATCACGGCACGGCGCGGCCCTGCCAAAATCAGCACGGAGGTCTTATCCGGCACGGCTGATTCCTTGAGGAGCGAGAGCGTGCCGACCTCATAGCCCTGTCGGATGAGTGCTTCTTTGGCAGCGGAGAGCCCATTGCGGTCCTTGTCCTCGACATTCAATTCGCTGTGGCCCTCGACGAAGACGATGCGTTTCTTGGCATCCTTGGAGATACGGATCAGCGCACCGGTCAACTCAACCTCTGAGGGAGAGGTGACGCGGATCGTCTGGCCATTGCTCTCGAAAATGGCGGTGTCTGTCCGGAAGATTCCATAACTTTGGGCGATCTTCGGCTGTTTCTCCGGGTCGATGAATTCTACGCTGAGCTTGGGAGACGCTTGTCGATAACTCTCCAGTCGTTCCTTGAATGCTTGATAGCCGGGATCCTTTTCTCTCGTGAAGACGGTAATTTTGACGTCGTGGGGTAGTCCGCGAAGTACTCGGTGGGTTTGTGGGGCGAGCGTAAAATTCTGATTTTCCGAGAGGTCCCAACGTATCGAGTGTCGAGAGGCCAGAAAGTTCACAATGACCAGGATGCCGGTGAACAGCACGATCATCAGAAAGCTGTTCAGCCCCATTCTGGTCGAGCGTCGGCCGGAGAACGCCTTGACTGCCTCAAAATGGAAAACAAAGAATAGGACGAGGCAGACCAACGCCAGCCCTTCCACGATCGTGACAGCCCACAGCCAGTCAGGGCGAAGGCTGTAGGTGATCATGCCGCCGAGGCCGAGCACGACTCCGAGAATGCCGAGAGGAAAGGACTTGAGGCTCATTTCCAGCGTGTCGACTCCACGACCCGATGCGTGAGGAACAGCATGAGTACCAATCCGCTTCCGAAGTACAAGAGATCGCTCGTGTCGATTAACCCCCTCACCAGACGGTCATAATGTTCCATGTAGGAAACATACGAGATGACACGGCCTGCTGTGGTATCGCCGAAAAGACTTCCCAATCCAGCGATCAACCAGATGGTCAGGAGCAGGCCGAAGCTGACAAAGGCGGCGACGATTTGATTCTCCGTCAGCGCCGAGGCTAACAGGCCCACGGAAAGAAACAGGGCTCCCAGCAGGACCATACCCAAATAGCCGGTCCAGATGGGATTCCAGTCGAAGTCGCTGAACAGCATCAGCACCGTGGGGACCAATACGGTGAGCCCGACGAGGCCGAGATAGATCACGAACACGCTGACGAATTTGCCGACGACGATTTCATGGATCCTGATCGGCGAGGTCATCAAGAACTCAAAGGTCCGCAGCTTGCGCTCCTCTGCGAATAACCGCATGGTCAGGATGGGCAGAATAATCACGAGGACGATTCGCATGCTCGCGAACAGATTTCGGAAGACCAAATCGTTCAAGTTGATCTGGGCCATTCCCCCCTGCATCTGCATCAATTGGATGGCTTGCGCCCCGGCAAAACCAACGTAGAGGTAGGAGAGCAGCCCGAAGATGAACAAAAAAACCGCGCCGACCACGTAGACAATGGGGGAGACGAAGTACCCGCGCAGTTCTTTGGCGATGATGGCCTGCACCGGTGTCATAATAATAGGCTACGCCTCCGTCTTTTCGGCTGAGACCATGCTGACGGCAGCCTCAGGCGGTTCGGAGAGGTGGTCTTCGTGGCGTGTGAGCTGGAGGAAGACGTCTTCCAACGTCATCGACACGGTGCGGAGTTCAAGCAATCCCCACTGGCTCAACACGGCTACGCGCGCGATCTCGTCCCGTAGGTCACGGCCCAGCTCGCATTCGAGAAGAAAGCTTCCTCCTGCCTGTCCGGGAAAAACATTGAGCACGCCGGCAATCGCGCGAAGTTTCATCTCGCAGTCCGCCGGGCATGCCTTGAGGGTAATCGAAACTTTCTCCGATTGACGCAATCGGGCCGATAGCTGTTCTGGGGTATCTTCCGCAACAATACGGCCTTTATTGATGATGACAACCCGTTGGCAGACTGCGGTCGCTTCCGGAAGGATATGGGTGCTGAGAATCACGGAATGCGAGCCTGCCAGGCTTTTGATGAGCTCTCGGATTTCAATGATCTGCTTGGGGTCAAGGCCGACCGTCGGCTCGTCGAGGATCAGGACTGGGGGATCGTGTAAGAGCGCTTGCGCCAGCCCCACGCGCTGACGATAGCCGCGGGACAGGTTGCCGATCAGCCGATGGCGGACGGAGCCCAGCTCAAGTCGTCCAATCGATTGGTCGAGCGCTGACGAGAGTTTCGGTCCCGTGATTCCACGAAGTCGGCCGACAAAGGTCAGATATTCCGCCACCGTGAGTTCTTGGTAGACCGGCGGCGTTTCCGGCAGATAGCCAATCTGCCGTTTCACCTCCAATGGCTGGTCGGCGCAATCAAACCCCGCTACTCGTGCCGTGCCTTCGGTCGCCGGCATGAAGCACGTTAAGATCCGCATGGTGGTTGTTTTGCCCGCACCGTTGGGACCAAGGAACGCCAACACCTCGCCTTTGGCCACCGAGAAGGTGACGCGATCAATGGCGGTATGATGCCCGTAGCGCTTGGTGATGTTGTGAACGTCGATCACGAAAGTAGTATTGGTGTGAACAATTGCGGAGAATGGAGTGGTGCCGCTCTCGAAACTACACCATATTCCTTGACGGAAGATCTTACTCACTCCGCGCAAGGCAGTCAATATATGGGTAGTAGGATGAGTATCAAGCCTGATGGGTCATCTACGCAATGTCGGGAGCGTGACCGGTTAACGATGTCTCCCTGTCGTTCCCGGATCCGTATGATCTACCCAGGTGTTGAATTTAACTCCTGGCTCGTTTATAAGAGGTCGCAGAAGCCTATCCGTTGAATTTTCCCCACAGTTATCCTCTCGTTCACAGAGAGGAGCCCATACGGAAGTGGGGGAGCCGATACTCCAGTCGGTATTGTCGAAGTCCCATACCTTTTATACCCTGACTCGACCAGTGGTCTCGTTGTTACCAGCAGGAAGGGAGGCGATACCCAGCATGCAGACTGAGCTTCATCACAGCCGGCTTTCATCGTCGTCCACATCCTTTGCGATAATCCTATGCTTATCATTAGGGGCCTGCTCTTGGGTGCCCAAAGGGGATATGCAATTGGATATTGGGATCAAAGATCGAGGAGTCGCTTCGTGGTACGGTGAACAGTTTCATGGCAGGCAAGCGGCGAACGGCGAGTTGTTCGATAAGGAAGCGCTGACGGCTGCCCATCGGACCATGCCTCTCGGCAGCGTGGTGCGTGTGGTGAATTTGACGAATGGCAAGCATCTCTATGTCCGGATCACGGACCGGGGTCCTTATGAGAAAGGGCGGATTCTCGACCTTTCCCATGGTGCGGCTGTCCAGTTGGGCGTGGAGCACCAAGGGGTGGCCTATGTGCAGGTTGAGATTGTCGGCGAACGCGGCCCGGAGCTGATGCTGCTGTCAGAACAATTCTCAGACCGAGCTGCGTCGCTTCTTGTTGGTGCACAGCCGTGGGCCCATCGGGCGTCGCCTGGGATGGCTTCTCCGGCTAGAAATTTCCTTGGCGACCTCTGGATTGCAAGGCGGAATCGCTGGGCTGTGGCAATGCTCGCGGTCACTCATCCCGCCGGCAC
>JANPKE010000325.1:0-4384 GCA_031425875.1 Nitrospirota bacterium | reverse complement strand
TCGGCAAGACTCCCTGAATGGCCGCGCCCTGCAGAGCATCTACTTCGGTGGTGGAACACCGACGTCCCTCCCCGCCGAGCAGCTAGCCGCGCTTCTGACGCTGATTCGAGCGACCTGGCCGGCCAGCCCCACGGCAGAAATCACGGTGGAGGCACACCCCTCTTCCGTCACGGAAAGAGATCTCACAGTCTTGGCTGATGCCGGATTCAATCGGATCAGCTTTGGAGCGGAATCCATGACAGACAAGGATTTCGCCGCCATTGGCCGTTTTGGACAAGTGCAAGATACGGCCGCCGCGGTTCAGGCTGCGCGCCACGCTGGCTTTGGAAATATCAACCTCGATCTGATGTATGGGCTCCCGGGCCAATTACTACAAGATTGGACACGCACCTTGGAATCGCTCATGACGCTTACGCCATCGCATATCTCCTGTTATGCCCTCACCATTGAGGAGGGAACCAGGCTCGCTCAGGATATCGTTCGGAATCTTGTCCTGCCACCTGACGAGATGCTTCAGCTCGACATGGAATCCGCAGCAGAGCGTTTCCTTGCCGAAGCAGGATTTTCCCGCTACGAAATTTCCAACTATGCCAAAACTGACTATGCCTGTCGCCATAATCTCCTCTACTGGACCGGTGGTGAGTATCTGGGACTCGGCCCAAGCGCGCAATCCTATCTCCATGGAATCCGGTTTGGAAACATTGCGAATCTCGAAGCCTATGCGGCATGCTTGAACGACAACCGTCTGCCGATGACCGACCGTACAATCCTTTCGGCATCCGAGCGCCAGCGAGATGCCCTCGTGTTCGGCCTGCGCCTTCTTCGTGGTGTTCCCCGAAAGACCATCAAGGCTGCGGAACGAGATCATCAGATCGACGAACTTGTCTCAAAAGGCCTGCTCGATGCCGATCGCGACCGAGTACGACTCACCTCCTTGGGACGGCGCTACGCTGATACGGTAGCCGAGCAGCTGTTCTAAATGGGTCATGAAAACCGGTACATCGAACATGCTGCGCGGCAGTAATACTCATCCTCTTTCCTGCTGTTGAGCTTCTACCCCCGATTGACAAGACGGTCGCAATTAGACAAGACTACTGGAGCTATTCGGAGGAACCTCATGCCGGTGAACATGGATCCGTCGAAGAAACGGCGTCGCCCCCAGACACCTTCCGCCTTGGTGGCTGAGGACAGACTCACGGGTGCCACAGCGACACCCGCGCGACAAACTTTTGGAGAAGAAACGGAAGTGGATCGTGAAAAGGATTTGGCTGATGCCGAGCTGAAAAACCTATGGGATGCAACTGAAGTGATTGACATGGACAAGGTTTAAGCCCCTGAGAAGAACATTGTATGGTCCCAGAGGATGCTGAAAATGCTCTTCCAGCGAGGCCGCAGCGAGCGAAAGGTCGAAGCGTACGCGGTTGGTACGTTGAGGCGTTAAGCGATGCGAGAACGACGCTGGAGGGCTCTTGCAACGTCCTCAGATAAGGCCTGCTAGAAACTCCGCTCCATGCCGACACCTGCCCTGCCACAGACGATTCCCGACATCACCGAAGACGTGCAAGTCGGTTCGGGAACCGGATTTGAGTCTCGTGTCGTGGTCTACAACTGCGACTGTCACACCTACCAACAGGTAATCGAGCTATTTTGCCGGTTTATTCCCGCAATGACCTCGACCAAAGCATTTGAGTTGGCCTATCGGATCGACCATGATGGGGAAGCCATCGTCTTCACCGGGTCGACGGAACAGGCGGATGACATTGCAGCAAAACTTGCAGGAGGTGGGCTCAGAGTGGCCGTGCAGTAATCCAAGCTTCTTTTACTTATGCTTGGAGATCCTCTTGGCCAATTTCTTGGTTGGGCTTGTCGGCGCCTTCGTGGCAATCGGCTTAGAAGCCTCGCCCGATTTCTTCATGGTCTTTGCCGCGCTTGATTTGTCCTTTTTCTCCGAAGCCTTGGACTTGCTGCTCTGCGAATGCTTCACGGGAGTCATGTACGCGGAGGTGCGGTTGACCTTCACCAATTGGTCTCCGCTGAGCACGCGGACTTGATACAGCTCAAACAGCTTGCTGATGGCTTTCGTGTCGCCTCGTCTCGCCGCATTCAAGAGCTTGCGGCGTTGGTTCATCTCTTCTTCTTCGGTATGCGAAGCAGCTCGTCGTTCCATGCCCATCCTTCCTCAACACAGGCTGACCGACTGATCGGGGCTGCTGTGGTCCAATACCCCAGTCAGCCTAAAAATTGGCGAAGTATATCAGAATTATGATGATTTTTGGAATATCGAATATTGCACTGCCAGATAAGTTATCATCCCCCGCTGTGGGACAGAAAGCGGCCACAGGCTCGTGCATTTCACCCTTGAGTGGCATCACAGGCACCGGTATAAGTATGGAAGTGTCATATTTTGTCTAAGAGGAGATCCATGATGGAACATACACCAGAATCTTCGACCGTCGCCGATGACCCTCACGCGCGCGATCTCCTGCGCAAAGCGTTCGAAAGAACCGCACGCTGGCCAAAAGACTTTACGGGGTTTACGGCTGACCTCACCGTGAATGTGAACGGAAAAGAAACCAGAGGCCCTGTCATCGTCAAGGGTCTCCGCGAGGTATCGGTTCAGCTGGACAATGGCGACATCCAAAAGTGGGCGCAAGAGCAACTAGGCATGATTGCAGTCCATCGTGGACCACGAAGCTTTGAGGAGTCTGATGGGAAATACTCGCTCACGATGGAGGAAGACGGTCACCCGTTTGGCACCAAACTGAACATCCATGGCTCCAATTCCTTCTACCGGATCAAGGACAACCGCATCACCCAGATCAACCGCAAGATGGCCCATCCTGGCATGAACCCCTTCGCCTTTACGATCAACGTTGAGGAAAGCGCGACCACACAAGACCAGAAGAATCTGACGACCAAGTACACGGTCTATTACTATTCGCCGATCGACGGCAAACTGACTAACGTAGAAAGCTTCACCGACACCCATGTCCGTATCGGCTCATCAGACCTTCCCGCGACCAGACGTATTATCACCTACGAAGATGGCCAGGTCGTCGTGAAGAACCTGACCTTCACCAACCACAAGTTGCTCTAGCGATGGATTTGCGCAAAGACTTTCCCCGCAGCATGAAATTCAAGCTGGCAGCCTATGCCCATCTTGCGCGCATGATCGACAAATGTCGGGCGGTGCTTGCCGGGACAGAGGGGGAATATATTTACCCTTGTCCCATGGACGAACGGCTCATGGAGTTCGCAGGAATTACCAGCGAGCAATTCACTGCCGCGGTGAAGGCCAATGCGACCGATGAGGGAGTCGTCAAGTGGCTTAAGCAAACGGCACAAGCACATCAGCCAGCTGAATTGGAAGAATGGAATCTGCAGCTGTTGGCACGCGGACCGAGTTCTCCTGAAAGTGCGGCCCGGTTCAAAAAATACCTGGCCGCCATTGATCCCTCACGGACAGATCTTACTGCTTGGTCGGATTTGCAAGACTTGGAAGAAGGGCGGGTCGTGCCGAGACGAGAGCCGGCACATCAGTCTCAGTAAGTAAGCGCCGGGTACTTGCCGAGATACGTGGGGTGCTCCGCCTGCGCGACCATGAAATGCGCCACATCAGCGCGGGAAATAGCCCCCACCCGCATGCCTTCCACAAGGTTGTCCAACACGCGATAGTGACCAGTCATCGTTCCGTTGGTTAGCCGGCCAGGGCGCACGATTGCCCAGCGCGAATATCCGCTGGCGATCAGCCGCTCCTGCTCACTTTTGTCCACATAGGCTCTCTTGAGAAACAACGTGAAGAGAACCTTCATAGGGATCGAGTTGTAGCCCCAGCTGTCACCGGCGCCGAAACCAGTGAGCACGATGAGTGTGGGGGAGGAGCCCATCTCTCGAATCGTTTGCAACAGGATGCGCGCAGAATCAGAGAACATGGTGGTAGCCAGAGGACTCTTTGTGCCGATCGTCACCAGGATCGAATCGGCTCCCTCCACTGCAGCCCGTACATCATTTAAGTTTGTCGCGCTGCCCTGCACCCTTTGCAGTTTTGGGTGATCTGGAAGCGGAACAACCCGGCGCGACAAGCTGGTGACCTCATGCCCCTTCTCAAGGGCGAGACGTGTCGTCTGAAGCCCGATGCCAGCCGAGGCTCCGATAATGGCGATCTTCATATTCTTGTGTTTCTTGTTGGTGGCTAAGAACATCTAGATCGACCCGGTATGCTGCGGATCTTCGACCTGAGGCCTATTCTCAGCCTGTTCGTATGCTCCGGTCAAGCGCCGCTAGATCCTTCCTCCTCAGTCGTTCCAGATCACGACTGCGGGCTGAGAACCTCCTGCCACACAGCAGCGAGGTCGTGAAGTGCTTTGCTTCCATCGCCGACATA
>JANPKE010000324.1:0-2867 GCA_031425875.1 Nitrospirota bacterium | reverse complement strand
TTCTCGTTCTATGGAGCTCTCGTCGTTGTCGATGGAACAATTGAAAGAATTAGTCCACGGCCTCGTGGACGATCGGATTCGCGAGTTGATCGGAGATCCCGACCTTGGCCTCCAACTCGGCGATTCACTCAGAGCCCGACTCAAGCAGTCATTAGCGAGCAGTGACCGGCTCTCCGGAGAAGACATCGCCGAGCGGATCGGCCTTCGGTGGTAAGACCCCATGCCCTGGTACCGCCTCACCTTTCGCCCCAGCACCGCACAAGACCTCGCCGCAATTGACAAGGCCATGGCTCAACGGCTCCTCGACAAATCCAAGTGGCTAGCTTCCAATGTCGACAACCTACGCCATGAATCGATCTCGGACGACCTTCCTGGACTCTGCAAGTATGCCGTAGGGGAATGGCGGATTTTCTATGCAATCGACCGCACAGAACAACTCGTCGATATCCACGCGATCGTGCCCCAGAGCGCGCTTCATTCATGAAAACTTCGGTCAGCTAATGGTCCCCAGAACATCGGCGACATGCAGCTGAAACGTTCCCCGTGCCGCATCCTCAACGTAATGACGCAAGGCCGCTTCCACCACTGGGAAGGCGATTTCCTCCCACGGGATTGCGTGGCGAGAAAAGAGCCTCACGTCCAGACTTTCAAACCCTGCACTGAACTGTTTGGTCTGAAGACGACCTATGAAAGTCATGTAGACCTGTCCAATACGAGGCAGGCTCAATACGGAATGGAGCTGCGTAATGGTCACCTGCGCCTGCGCCTCCTCAAGCGTCTCCCGCATCGCCGCTTGCTCGGTGCCCTCACCGAGCTCCATAAAACCGGCTGGATAGGTCCAGAGTCCAAGACGAGGTTCGATGGCCCGACGGCAGAGGAGGATGTGATCGTCCCATTCAGGAATACAGCCCGCGACGATCTTCGGATTATGGTAATGAATAGCCTGGCAGGTGTCGCACACGAACCGAGGCAGGTTATCGCCTGGCGGAACTTTTTGAATGACGGGCTTTCCGCAGGCGCTGCAATAATTCATCAGGTGGCCTCTGAATCGGCAATCCCCGGCAAGCAAAATGGATAGCACAAAACATCGCTTCTTTGCACCTTGTCCTCGCGGGCTTGAAGGCGTGCTCGAGGGAGAGCTCCATCGCCTTGGCGTGCCCACAACGACCAGGACAGAAGGGGGCGTCGGCTTCAGCGCGTCCTGGTCGACCATGTACTGGGTCAATCTCAACACACACATCGCCAGCCGTGTCCTGTGGGAAGTCGGCCAGAGTCCCTACAAAACAGAACGCGATGTCTACCACGCCGCCTATGCGCTCGCCTGGCCCGAGTGGTTCACGCCCGCTCAGACGATCAAGGTGAAGGTGAGCGCCCATCGATGTCCCCTCCCCAGCCTGGACTTTCTGACTCTCCGCATCAAAGATGCCGTCTGCGATAAGTTCGTCACGGCCAGACAGGGGCGACCCAGCGTCGACACGGAACGGCCGGACATCAAGCTCGACGCCTTTCTGGACCAGAGCACCGTCACGTTTTATGTGGATACATCCGGCGAACCCTTGTTCAAGCGCGGACATCGGACAGGATCGGTCGAAGCGCCACTCAGAGAAAACCTGGCGGCGGGAATTCTACGGCTCGCCGGCTGGACTGCGAACGATGTGCTGCTCGATCCCATGTGCGGGGGCGGAACAATCCCTCTCGAAGCTGCCCTCATGGCTCGCCAGATCGCGCCGGGCATCTCACGCAACTTTGGTTTTGAACGATTGCTCCTTCACGACGCACCATTGTGGAGCCGCCTTCGGGAATCGGCGCAAGCCAAACACGTGGCTCAGGTGCCGACCGCCATCTATGCGTCCGACCGGGATCCGGCGATGGTGAAGGTTGCTCAGCAGATGTTTCAAGGCGCTGGAGTGTCGATAGATGTCCGACTGAAGGAAAGCGATCTCCTGGACCTGGAAGCGCCGGCAGACACAGGTGTGATGATCATCAATCCACCTTATGGAGTCCGCCTCAGCCGGTCGGACGAACTGGAATTGTTTTACCCAAAGCTGGGCGATTGGTTGAAGCAACGCTTCGCCGGATGGCGCGCCTACGTGTTGACTGGCGATGCCCGACTGTCGAAGCTGATTGGGCTGACACCGTCCAAACGGATTCCCCTCTTCAACGGGGCATTGGAGTGCCGGCTGTATGAGTTCGTGATCGTCCAAGGTGGCGCAAGACGACGTCTCGCCCCGCCGACGCGAGCCTAGTCGCTCACTGAGAACGAATAGCACGGTCTCAATAAGCCTCCCAACTCCATTGTATCGACCCCTTTGTGTCTACTTATGAATGGCGGTGAAGCCGCAAAAGTACCTGACGGCAAAATTGCGCTTTTTACTTCGCATAAAATCCAGCCGCAGGAAGAATGCCGCATGGTGGCCGCAGATCAGATTTCCTTATGAGGACACAAATCGCTGCAACCGAGACGCTAGAATCTCTAAAGACAATGGTCTGCAGGTCCAAAAGGTCAGTACACTCCATCCCATTTTTCTGAGTTTTCTTCGCTGACTTTCATCTCGCCTTTTATTCTTTTCTATCTTTTCCTTCCAGAATAGTCTGTTCGTCCCAGGGAGAGTGGCCCTCGAACAATTGCCATGACCGTGCCAGAAGCAACCGTTCACAAACAAGACTATTTTCTTTCGCGGCAGAACCGCGTCCGGCGACCCAGGCAAGTCCTTTCTGTGGCCATCGAACTTGAGTCCAAGCTCTTTGAGCAACTGAGCTAAGAGGATTTCAGGAGAAGTGTGTTTCCCCCTGATGGTTGCCATGATTTTGCGAACGTTTGGCTTTACTGTAGACGTCAGCCACAGAAACGCCCCTGTGACATCATA
>JANPKE010000323.1:0-7455 GCA_031425875.1 Nitrospirota bacterium | reverse complement strand
ATTCGGCCGCTTCGGTCAGCAGCGCCCGAAAGGCCGAGGACGTACGAGGTCCCAGGATCTTGAAGGTGACAGCCTGTTGCAGGTTCGGATTCAATCGAACGAGCCTGCGCCTATCGTCCGTGAGGAGGCACTCGCTTTTCTTCTCAGCTTCTCGGCAGACGAGCGCTTGAGAGAACGATGTCAGACTCGCGAAAAATCCACGGCTCAGTGCCTCGTCCGGGAACCACACAACCAGCACGCTCTGAGAGCGCGTCGCTTCCTCGTCACAGACTCTCGTCTTTCTGAGTCGATACCATTCGTAGGGCAGCGCCGGAATGGGACTCTGCGGATCCCACTCAACGAAAGACAGCTGGCCTTCTTGTTCCGGCACATAACAGGCCACCCCCAGTGCAGTACCAACCGCATAACGATCACGAACCCGCGACTCGGTACTTTCGACATAGGGTCCTCCGCTGGTCGTCACGAGAAGGACCGTGACGTGATGGCCCTCCTTGACCCGGTCTGCGATGGCTTGTCGGAGTGATCGAAGCCGCTGCGTGAGCGGGGGAACGGGAGTGGTGGGTGGTTGGTTCGTTTTGACTTCCCGTAGGCCCCGCTGAACCGCCGCGACAGGATCTTCCCACAAGCGCGCGCGAACCGTTTGCGCCTCGACGGTGGCTCTCAGGTCCAGTCCGGTGCCGACCGGTCGGGAGCTGCGTAGCGGTTCCTTGACCAGCAGAACGCCCGCCAGCGCCAGCACGAGCGTGAGTGCCCCGGCCACCGCTATCTTGGAATCGCTTTGTTTTTTTGCCATGCCGCTTCTCAGAGACGAGGGGGGTCAACAGGACAGTCGCCCAAAGTTCACGCCCTGCACTCTACATCAGACCATTGAGCCTGTGAAGTCGTGAGACCGGCTCGAGAAATACCGGTATGGGGAGCGAGAATAGCGCTGCTACGAGGAACAGCTGACAGCCAGATGCTTGCCCCAGTTGGGTGGCGGAAGGGCATAGGCCTCCATGCCAGACTGGTCCTTGAAGGGATCTTGCAGCAGCGTGAACAGCCGGTCGAGTTCCGAGAAGTCCTTGTGCTGTGCCCTCTCAATCGCCGTCTGAGCAAGATAGTTGCGTAGCACGTACTTGGGATTCACACAATTCATTCGATCACGCCGTTCATCGTCACGGCTGCGTTCACTCCGCAGTCGGTCCCGGTACCGTACCGCCCATGCGTCGAAACGCTCTCGGTTGAGAAAGTGCTCACGCAGTCGGTCGTTCGTCACACCCTCTGCCGTGGAGAACATACTCATATCCCGAAAAACGATCGTATAGTCAGCATGGCTGCCCTGAAGGAGGCCCATGAAGTCGCGAATGAGTTCGTCGTCTTCTGCCCGCACTTCGACCAATCCGAATTTCGCCCGCATGCGCGTCTGATATTCCCGGTCAAACAGCGATTGATAGGTCTCAAGGCCGGCTTTCAACGCCTCTTTTTCCGCCAACGGCAACAAGGCTTGAGCCAAGCAGCTCAGATTCCAAAGTCCAATGTAAGGCTGTTGGTTGAAGGCATAACGACCGTTGTGATCCGAGTGGTTGCAGATGAACCCGGCGTCGTAGTCGTCCATGAAGCCGTACGGTCCATAGTCCAGCGTCAGACCCACGATCGACATATTGTCGGTGTTCATGACACCGTGCGCCCAGCCGACCGCCTGCCACTGCGCGATCAATTGTGCTGTGCGCTCAACGACTTCGACGAAGAACCGGGCGTACTTGTCCCCATCATCATGAAGATGTGGGAAATGATGTTGGATTACGTAGTCAGCCAGCGTTTTCAGATGCTCATGCTGCTTTCGATAATAGAAGACTTCGAACGTGCCGAAGCGGACATGTGAAGGCGCCATCCGGACCACCATCGCACCGGTTTCGATCTGCTCGCGGTAGACCTTGTCATCACTGCCCACCAGACACAGCGCCCGCGTGGTGGGGATACCGAGTCCCTGCATCGCCGCGCAGCAAAGATACTCGCGGATCGTCGATCGCAAGACCGCCCGCCCGTCTCCATCACGCGAGAACGGCGTCATTCCCGCACCTTTCAGGTGCAGGTCCCACCGCTCTCCTCGGTCATTCGTTGCCTCACCGAGGAGAATGGCGCGTCCATCGCCGAGTTGCGGGACATAGACACCGAACTGATGCCCGGAGTACAGCATGGCCAGCGGCTCCATACTTGGCGCCAACGCGTTCCCGCCAAAGAGCCCCGCGAACTCCGGCCGGATAAATTGCTCCGGATCGAGATCAATCAGCTGAGCTGCTACCGGGTTTGCATGAATCAGATAGGGCGGGGCACTGAACGGTGTCGGGTTCACTCGTGAGTAAAAGACGCTGGGAAGGCGGGCATAGGTATTGTCGAACGAGAGGGTTTCGAGAGTACGCCGGGCCATGGCTTTCTCTATCACGAGCGTCTCGCTTTTTGCTATCGGTGGGTTGGCCTCTCTCACTCACTCGACGATATCGTGATGGCCTCGGTATACTACGCCATCTCGAAAAGGGGGCCTTCCCCCACGTGGAGGCCGCGTGAAGAACCGCACGACACATTCTTCCCCTGCTAAAAATCCGGCTCAAGCCAAACCGGAAGTTGCCGCGGCCGAGGTGCTGGCCTGGGTGAGCGATTGCCTGGAAGGCGGACTCTGTCTCATAGACAAGGGCATTCTGGTTTTTGAAAATGCGCAGTTCGGCGAACTGGTCGAAGCACCGGCCGTGTCGCGTGACGAATCCACCCAGGGTGAGACGAGTATCCGCGCTCGCCTGTTCACCGATTCGATGGTCTGGAATAAGGAAACCTTGGGCTCCAAGGGTAGTCAGACCTATCGGCTCGTTGACCGGGAAGGCCAAGCGCTGATTTACGAATGCCGCTACAACGTCGTCCCGTACCATGGAGCAACCGGCGTACTGTTGGTTCTTCGAAACGTGACAGAACATACGGAGCTGGTACAGGAAGCGTCGCAAATTGCGCGGTTTCAATCGGTGCTGGCCCGTATCGGCACCCTGGCCGTCAGTGACGCACCGGCGCCAGAGCTGATGAGTGAGGCCGTGAGGCATACTGCTGAGGCACTCGACGTCGGGCTCTGCAAGATTCTTGTGCCCCGGGAATCAGACGATCACCTTGCCGTGGTGGCAGGAATGGGTCTTGAACCGGAGTTGATCGGCAAACTGACGATCGAAGGCGGCACCCATTCACAAGCCGGTTACGCCATCCGGGAACGGCTGCCCGTTGTTGTACGGGATTTGCGAAAGGAAACACGGTTCACGCCTTCCAAGCTTCTGACCGAACATGGCGGCATCGCAGGGATGTGCGTGCCGATGTTGGTGGAGGATCGAGTCTACGGGGCCATGACGGCCCATTCCAAGTCCGTACGTGACTTCACGGTTAAGGAGCTGGAGTTTCTCTGTACCGTTGCCAATACTGTGGCAACCGTGCTGGAACGGCGGCGACGCGCCGATACGCAGCGCGATCTCTTCCACCGACTATTCATGTCCGCGCAGGACGGCATCATGCTAACCGACACCGAAGGCTGTATTCTGGAATGGAATCCGGCATTAGAACGCATGACCGGTTGGAAACGCGACGAGGCACTGGGCCAGCGACCGTCAATTTTGAAATCCGGCAAACTTTCACCGGAATTTTATGAACGACTGGGGCAAGCGATCCGCTCGGGACTGGCGTTTGTGGATCGGTTCGTCAATCGCCGAAAGGACGGATCGGAATTTCTGGTTTGGGAAAGCGTCAGTCCCGTGAAAGATCGTGACGGAACCACGCAATTCTATTTGGCAATATTGACGGATCTCAGCGAGCGAGAGCAGATGCTGGAAGCCCTACGCCATGCTGAGCAAGTCAAATTGGCGGGGCAACTGGCCGGCGGCATCTTGCACGAAGTCCGCAATCCGTTGATCGGGCTGGGAAGTCTGGCGACGCATCTCGCGGAACAAGAACAATTGCCCCGTACCGTCAGAGACCGTTGCGCGTTGATTGCACGTGAAGCGGCCCGCATCGACGAATTGTTGGAATCGCATTTAAGCCAGCTGCGCCCTCGCCCATTCGATCTCCGGCCCTGCGACCTCCCATCCCTCATCGACGACATGTTGACGCTGCTGAGACCGAATCTGATCAAACAGCGGATCGTCGTGAGGAAGACCATTTCGGATGTCCCTTCGGTGGAAGCCTCCCGTACCCACTTACAACAAGCGTTCCTCAACATTTCGATGAATGCGATCGATGCCATGCCGACGGGAGGAGAGTTGACGGTCACGGCGGCACTCGTGGCAAAACAAGGTCCTGGCATCTCGGTGACATTCTCCGATACAGGCAAAGGCATCGAGCCTGAAGACCTGCGGCGAATTTTCGAACCGTTTTTCACGAATGGAAAGGCCAAGGGAGTCGGCCTCGGTTTGACGATCACCCAGGACATCGTCGAGCGGCACGGCGGACAAATGACGATCAGCAGTCCTCCAGGCAGTGGCGCGATGGTCGAGGTGTGGCTGCCACTGAAACGGGAGACGTAATATGACCTGGCAACTTTTGTTGGTGGAAGACGAAGCCTCTGTCCGCGAAGCGTTCGCCCTGCGCCTCGCCGATCAGGGGTATGTCGTGCAGACGGCAGGATCCGGAGAAGAGTGTTTGGCTCTCTTGAAGACGCATGAACCGGATATTCTGGTGTTGGATCTCGTGATGCCGAACCTGTCGGGCTTGGATGTGCTCGAGCGCGTCAAACAGACCTCGCCCAACCTCCTCGTCATTCTGTTGACCGCCAGGGGCACGGTGAAAGATGCGGTCGAAGCGACGAAGCTCGGTGCGTTCGACTTTGTCGCCAAATCCATCGATATGGAAGACCTCCAACACGCCTTGACCAGGGCGACGCAGCTACTCACGTTACAGCGCCAGGTTTATTTGCAGAGCGGGCAAGATGCAGAGCGCTACGCGCTCGGCCGCGTCATTGCCAAAAGCCCCGCAACTCAGTCCTTCATGAGCCAGGTCCGCGAAGTCGCCAAGAACGACCGTGTCACCGTGTTGCTCCAAGGCGAAACCGGCACCGGCAAGCAATACATCGGCCGGGTGATCCACTATAACGGCGCCCGGGCCCAGAAGCCCTGTATTGAGGTTGACTGTCCGTCGATTCCACGAGAACTCTTCGAGAGCGAACTGTTCGGACACGAGAAGGGCTCTTTCACCGGCGCGGCAGGCCGCAAGACCGGATTGATCGAATTGGCAGAGAGAGGGACCGTCCTTTTTGATGAGATCGGTGACCTCCCGCTCCCCTTGCAAGCAAAGTTGTTACGCGTGATAGAGGAACGTACGTTCCGGCGGGTAGGCGGCTCGACAACGATCCCGGTGGATGTTCGTTTCATGGCTGCAACGAATCGAAACCTGAAAGAAGCGGTCACCAAAGGGGAGTTTCGTGAAGATCTCTATTTCAGGCTGAACGTCGTAACCCTCATGATTCCCCCGTTGCGAGAGCGGCAGGAAGACATCATTCTCCTGGCCCAACAATTTCTCACCCGGTCGGCCCTCTCACTGAGAAAACCCGTTCGTCATTTGGGTGACAGCGCACGGACCCTCCTACACGACTACAATTTTCCAGGCAATATCCGGGAACTGAGTAATCTGATAGAGCGCGCGGTCCTCTTCTGCCCGGGTGATACGCTTGAATCGGGACTGTTCCCCTCAGATGTGCAAAGCAGTCTTTCACGACCGGCGACAGATCCCGCCCATCCTCCATCCACATCTTCAGACCCCTCTCAGATTCACGTGTCGTTTCAGCTCGGCGAGTCCTTGTCCGCACTTGAGGAGCGCATCATCAACGAAGTCTTGAGACGTTCCGACGGAAACAAATCCCTTGCCGCCAAGCATCTCGGTATTACCCGCTGGATGCTAGACCGACGGCGCAGGCCGGACTAGAGGCCCAGGGCAGCAACGAGACCGTTTCCACCTAGTCAGCCGCGCGTCAACGGTCATGAGAGTTAGAGGGAGCCTCCATGAAGCACTTGCGTGCGCTTGAAGATCAAAGCGTCTACATCCTGCGCGAGGCCTACAAGCACTTTGATGATCTGGCGATGTTGTGGTCTATGGGGAAGGACTCCACGGTGTTGCTCTGGCTGGCACGAAAAGCCTTCTTCGGACATGTACCGTTTCCCCTGGTCCATATCGATACCGGCTATGAAATGCCCGAACTAATCGAGTATCGGGACCGGCTGTGCCGAGAATGGCGCCTCGACCTGGTCGTGGGACAGAACACGGAGGCGCTGGCAGCCGGCATGGGTCCTCAGCAGGGACGTGTCACCTGCTGCACGGCGATGAAAATAGTTGCTTTGAAACAAACCATCGCGAAACACAAATGGACCGCCATCATTCTCGGGATTCGCGCCGATGAGGAGGGCACCCGTGCCAAAGAACGATACTTTTCACTGCGTGATAAACATGGCGAGTGGGATTTTCGAGATCAGCCGCCAGAGCTCTGGGACCAGTTCAACACGACGTTCCCGGCTGGCTCCCATATCCGCGTCCATCCTCTGCTGGATTGGACAGAGCTGAATATCTGGGAGTATCTTGAGTTCGAACGGATTCCCCTCCCACCCCTCTATTTTGATCGGGGCAATGGCACCCGTTATCGCAGTCTGGGGTGCGTGCCTTGCACCGGCACCGTTTCATCCTGTGCCTCAACCATTCCTCAAATCATTTCCGAGCTTCGCGTCACCACGATCGCAGAGCGAAGCGGTCGCGCGCAGGATGAAGGCCGCGGCATGGAGACGCTCCGCAAGCTTGGACATATGTAACCTGCCGGTGTTTCGCTCAGCGTATTCCCTCTCCCCGCTATCCCCATCCTGTGATCTTCCGCCTCACAACAGGTGGTGGGCGATACATCCACGTGCGGGCATGCACATGGCGTGTGCCGACGCACTAGTTCTTCGGCATCTGGATCTGTTTTCACCGGTCGTTGTAGTACACTGCAGCTAGGTTTCTTCTTATTCAAGAGACAGTTATGTATTGCCATCGATGGAATGCCCTGTCGGGCCTTCTTCTTGCTGTAAAAATAATTCGCTCCAGGCTTCAAGGCGCTGCTGTGAGCAACACGACACCGACAGGCGATGAGCCGAGACGTTCCATAGGCCTTCGAAAAGATATTGCGTCCAACAACCGTTGACCGGTATCTTTAGATCAAACTTTCAGCCCTGCGTCCAGGAAGTAGAACGCGTGCTGTCTTACTCTGTTCGTCAATTCAGTCTGTTCGACTCATACTGGGGTACGACCCATGGCAACTTCTGAAGTAGAAAGAACCATAATGGCACCAGGACACGACGCTGAAGAGACCGGAGGCGCACCTCCGGCCGATACGGAGCCAGTGGTGACCACTGGATCCGCAGCTTTCCAGGCACAATATGCGGGGCGCGATGTCGCCGCTGGGCTTATCGCCGGGTCGATGGCTATTCCACTGAC
>JANPKE010000322.1:0-2152 GCA_031425875.1 Nitrospirota bacterium | reverse complement strand
ATATCTGTCGATCCTTGTGGATCGCGACACCGGCTGGCCGACCTTCATCGCCAGCACCGAGGGTGGGATGGAAATTGAGGAGGTCGCCGCAAAAACACCGGAGAAAATCATCAAGGAAGCGATTGACCCGGCGGTCGGTTTCCAAGGGCACAACGGCCGCAACGTGGCGTTCGCGCTTGGCCTCCAGAACATTGAACCAGCGGTCATCAATCCTTTCGTGAAGATGTTGGGTAATCTGTATCGCCTGTTTATGGAGAAGGATGCAGCGTTGGTGGAAATCAATCCATTGATCATTACGAAAGAAAAGAGCGTGATTGCCCTGGACGGCAAGGTGTCGTTCGACGATAACGGCCTTTTCAAGCACGAAGACGTGCAGAAGATGCGGGATCTGAATGAAGAAGAACCGTTGGAAATCGAAGCGACCGCCAACAACCTGAACTATGTGAAGCTGGACGGCAACATCGGCTGCATGGTGAACGGCGCGGGCCTTGCCATGGCGACGATGGATGTCATCAAGCTGGCCGGCAGCGAGCCGGCGAACTTTCTCGATGTCGGCGGCGGAGCGACGAAAGAGACGGTGGCAGCAGGATTTCGTATTCTCTTAAAAGATCCGAATGTGAAGGGCATCTTCATCAATATCTTTGGCGGCATCGTGCGCTGTGAGCGGATTGCCCATGGCGTGATCGAAGCGGCCAAGGAAGTGAAGATCACCGTACCCCTCGTCGTCCGCTTGCAGGGCACGAATGCAGAAGAAGGCCGCAAGCTATTAGCCGAATCTGGATTGAAGCTTGAAGTAGCTGATGATCTCTGGGAAGCAGCACAAAAAATTGTGAAATTGACTGGCAAGGCAGCCTAAAGGAGCGAGTCGTGAGCATTCTCGTCAATAAAAATACGCGAGTGGTCGTGCAGGGAATCACCGGCAAGGAAGGGTCGTTCCATGCGACCCAGTGCAAAGCCTACGGGACGAAGGTTGTAGCCGGGGTGACGCCGGGGAAGGCCGGGCAGGAAGTCGAAGGCATCCCCGTGTTCAACACGGTGGCCGATGCGGTGAAAAAGACCGAAGCCGACACCTCGCTCATCTTTGTTCCGCCGCCATTCTGTGCCGATGCCATCCTCGAGGCAGCCGATGCCGGGGTGAAGCTTATCATCTGCATCACCGAAGGTATTCCGGTCAACGATATGGTGAAGGTGAAACGTGCGCTCCGTGGCCGAGATGTCCGGCTCGTCGGACCCAACTGCCCGGGTGTCATCACGGTCGATGAAGCGAAGATCGGCATCATGCCGGGCTTCATTCACAAGAAGGGCGTGGTGGGTGTCGTCTCTCGCAGCGGCACCCTCACGTATGAAGCCGTTCACCAGCTCTCGACCTTGGGGTTGGGCGAAACGACTTGTGTCGGGATCGGTGGAGATCCGGTCAACGGTACGGGGTTTGTGGACGTCTTACCGCTATTTGAGAAAGATCCTGAAACTCAAGCGATTGTCATGATCGGCGAGATCGGCGGCGATGCGGAAGAAAAAGCGGCTGAGTTCCTCAAGAAAAACGTGAAGAAGCCGGTCATCAGCTTCATCGCTGGTATCACCGCGCCTCCCGGACGCCGCATGGGCCATGCCGGCGCCATTATCTCTGGCGGCAAGGGGACCGCAGCTGAAAAGATGAAAACTCTGGAAGCGGCTGGTGTCAAAGTCGTCAAGAATCCAGCTGAGATCGGTGCGGCGGTCAAACAAGCATTGGGACGGTAGTTGGCCAAGCACATTCTTCTGTAGATCTCCTCCTCCGCCACCACTTCGTGGGCATCATCTCTACGGCCTGTCCATCGCCTCTGCTCAGTGACGCGGGTGTGACGATGGTCATGGCTTTCAATCAGTTATTCCCTGGTGTTCCGGAGTCCGATGATAAGCGACTCGTGATGGCGGCTACCAAAGGCTCGAGCAAGAGTCACGTATTCCGTCGCCAAAGTCATGCCTGCTGGGATATTGGATTTATCGATAACTCCAATCCGTTTTATCTATTTTCAAAACTGAACAGAGGGTTGCTACTGTTGGCGCCGTTCGCCCCTACAATGCGAGACGAGCATCCCCTTCTGATCGCTCTGGAGGCGGATAGATGGATATTTATGCCAAGAACTGCACCAGTCGAGCCGGGAATCGAGTC
>JANPKE010000321.1:0-1974 GCA_031425875.1 Nitrospirota bacterium | reverse complement strand
CCTTCACGGGCGCCATCATGTTAATCCTCCCGGTATGACGCTACTGGGCCATGATTGTAGAACGTCGATCATGCCGAGTGCTCATAGGGCCAGAAGCCTTCGTCCTCGTCAGCACGGCCAGCAATGCCGTTTCGAGCGATGGATACTGGAACCGATAGCCATCCGCTAGCGCTTTCGCCGGGATCACCCATTGGCCGGTCGTCATGATGGTCCCCAACTCACCCAGTAGCATCTTCAAGGCAAACCCTGGAACGGGAAGCCACGGCGGCCGTTGAAGGACCCGTCCAAGAACCTCACAAAACCTGTTCATCCTCACAGACTCGGGGGCTACCGCATTGATCGGACCGGACACCGACGGCCTGGTGAGCACCCATTGGATCAGACCGAGGTGATCACTCCGGTGGATCCAGGAGACCCACTGGGTCCCCGGCATGATCGGACCACCTATGAAGAGCCCGAACGGCAATAACATTTTGGCCAACGCCCCACCATCTGCTTCCAGAACCATCCCAGTTCGTAAGAGAACGACGCGGGTCCCAAACTCTGCGGCTCGCATCGCTTCCGCCTCCCAGGCCAAACAGAGGTCAGCGAGAAATCCGGTGCCGCGCACAGCGCCTTCATCCAATGCATCATCCTCGCGGGCACCGTAATAACCGATGCCGGAGGCATTCACCAGCACGCAGGGTTTTGTGGCATGGCTGCGCAATGCTTCCACGACCGCTCGTGTGGCGCTCACGCGACTATCCCAAATGAGCCGCTTACGTGCCGCAGTCCAACGCTTTTCCGCAATCGGCTCTCCCGCCAGATTGATGACCGCATCGGCGTCTTCGAATACGTTTGCCCATACGCCGGCGGAGCATGGATCCCAGTTAATGCAGGCAACCGACGACGGAACCAGTGCTCTTGCCTTGGTAGCATTTCTGGAAAGGACCGTCACGCTGTGACCGTGTTGCATGAGCTCATGGACTAACGGTATCCCGATAAATCCGGTTCCACCTACCACGATGATTCGCATGGTCACACTCCATTTCCCTGTCCCACGGTAAAAGGGTTTTGATCCAATCGTTCTATCTCAGAGCTCAATTCGTTTTCCTCATCAGATTCGGTGACGTTCGAGCATTTCCGAATTATCGTGCGCAAAAAGTATATTTAATGTTCAACGCCGTACATCATCTACGTCAATGGCTTTTGAATATATTTTGACAATATTAGACATCTTAATGGATCGCGACGCTTCGTGATCTGCGACGTCGCATCGAAATCCTCAGCGAGCTTCCGATCCTTCAGCAGCGCTTGAGGGAGCGTATGGCAAAACAACTCGCGCGTTCGGTGAGATAGCACGAAGAAGGCAATCTTACTCAGAGGCGATCGTGTCGGGATCGTTACGCTGTCATCATGCCCGGCTTTCCTTCGCCCATCCTGTCCGCTGAAAGACAATTCGTTCCGCTGCGTGGGTACAGGCATATGTCCTAACTGTGAAACCACGCAGAGTCTTCTCAGTAATACCGATGGTCCAGTACTTGCTGCGACTTGGTTCTACATTCTATGTAGATTACCGAGGTAACTTATGTCTCGAGCGTCTTGCAAGGCCTCACTGTACGAGGAAGTGAAAACCGGCCTCATCAGTAGCGCAGCGGTGGCCATCGCGGCAGGCATCTGTGGGCAAATGGAACTTGGCGCTGCCATGAGGCCGGTTAATGGCATCAGCCATATTCTATGGGGACCACAAGCTGGAAAATCCAACAGCATAAGCGGTAAATACACGTTGACTGGATTGGCACTGAATACCGTCGCTTGCGGGTTTTGGGCATGGTTGTATCAAAGAGGATCCCGCGCGTCGGCTTCGGGAGCGGCGGTCGATGCAGTAGGCGTCGCCGCGCTTGCTTATGTTACCGACTACTACTTCATCCCGCGACGGTTCACTCCGGGGTTTGAACTGAGCCTATCAGGCCGAAGCTTTCCCTGGATTTACGC
>JANPKE010000320.1:0-8399 GCA_031425875.1 Nitrospirota bacterium | reverse complement strand
GAGGATGCCCGTCGGGCTGATCTCAAATCGATCTGCGCGCGGCTGTTCTTTCTCGGCATCTTCAACCTGAAAACACGCGCCGTTTTCCAGTTTTGTCGCCCAGTCGCCGACGAACAGACGATCAATCTGAGTGATGCGTCGTGCCAGGATCTGATTGAACAGAAACGATTGGTAGGCGTTGAGATACCAGATACGCTGGGCCCGGTTCATCCTTTCCCGCCGACGAGAATCGTGTAAGAGCGCGGCGCCGACTTCATGGTTATCGCCGCGCTTTCCTTGACGTTGAGGGCCAAAGTAGTTGGGCACGCCGCGTGCGCTCAGCTGTTGAAGAACGTCCGGTACGGTTTCAGCCGCGTGATCGGCGACATTACGGATGACTATACAAAAGTGATTGCCAGAGTGATGACCGGTTCGTAACCGATTACGATGGCGCCCGAGGATCTGAAGACTCAAGAGCGTGTCATCGGTCTTGAGGCCAGATACCTGTTCCGGTGTGACGCCTTGCAGTGACACCATCTGAGTGGTGACGGCTCGTGAATCTTTTAATCCTGCCACGCCGATGGCCTGAGCCTTCACGCCCAATGTAGATGAAAGTCGGCGAACAAGATCCGGCGTGGAGAGGCCTCGCTTGGTGATCGTGATGTACAGATGTTCACCTTCCCCGCACGGCAGGTAGAGCGGCCGTTCCTCGACCTGAAAGTCTTCGGGCACGGCGCGGATTTGTCCACCGATTCCAGGCACGTTGCTGGTGAGGAAGGGGTCGATTGGTTGCGTCACAGGTATTCCTTCGTTGGACTGACCAAAGTCAGCGCAAATGTGTTGTCAAATCTGGTGAAATAAAAGCCCATGGTATACTTTTCCCGTCCATGTGGAAACGATCAGGCCTTAGACAGGTTGCGGAATGAGCCGGCGACGGATGGTGTCATGGCCTGATCGCACGCGATCGTTCATCGGCTATTGCATAAGCGAACCGCTTTATCGAGCATTCAGCCTCGTACCTCATTGGGAATGGGGTTTGTCCGATCATGACGTGTCCACCCTCACCCACGTCCATCCGCCCCTTGCTGGTCGTCGAGCCGTCCATCTTACGGATCTGCATCTGGATCGATATCATCCGAGGCATGGTCGGATCGTCGACACCGTGAGGGAACTTCGCCCCGATTGGATTGTTATCACCGGGGACCTGCTCAACGTTCCCGAAGGACTCCCTCATCTCTTTCGATTCCTCGAACAGCTTCGCGCCAACGCACCCGTCTATATGACATTGGGTAATCATGACCATTATAGCGGTGTGCCGGTGGCACAATATGCCGAACTCGCTGATCGATACAAGATCACGCTGCTGGTGAACCAGAGTGCCATCGTCTCAACGGGAAAGGGAGAACTCGCCATAGTCGGCGTTGACGACCCCTCGCTTCATCGTGCGGATCTTCGATGTGTTCCGCCTCGTGCCGAGTCACGCTTTACGTTGCTGCTCGCCCATGCCCCCAACATCCTCGACTATGTGGAAGATCATCATGCCATTGACTTGATCCTCTGCGGACACAGTCATGGCGGGCAATGGCGGGTGCCGGGCATACCCACCTTCTGGCTTCCTCCTGGCTGTAATGGCCGCGTGGATGGGTGGCACAAATCCGGCCGGCATCGGTTGTATGTCAACCGTGGGTTGGGCTGGTCCTTTCTCCCGTTCCGCCTGAACTGCCGGCCTGAAATTGCTGTGATTGACTGGGTGCAGGAATAGGCCGAGTCGCAAACCGCATGATCGTCACCCCCGCATTCGTTCCAGCGCTTCCCTGGCTCTGCTTCTGACGGTTTGGTCCCAATCCTGCTCCATGACCGTCTTCAGGCGTTCGCGCGTTTCAGTCGCCCGCAGCCGCCCCAACCCCAACGCGGCGCAGGAACGCACGTAGGCGTGGTCATCTTCCAGGGCTTTCACAAGCAGCGGCACTACCGACAGATCTTGCAACGCCCCCAGATGACTGGCTGCCATGCCCCTGATGCGATGCTGTTTATCACCCAACGCTCGCTGTAGGGTGGTGATAAACAGCTCCTTTAAGGCTGGAATTGCGGATTCCAAGCCCTCCACGTGATACGCATTCATCTCAAGCAACGCGAACGCCAGCTCCAGCTTCTTGTCTTGAACGGTTTCTCGCTCAAACGATGTCAGGAGTTTGGCTCGTTCTTGGGACTTCGCACGGTGGCGAAGCACCGCTCGAATCGGGATGAACAGCAGGGCCGTAATCGCCAGACCGATTGCGGCCATTGGCACAGCCTGATCGACGATGTAGTCTTGGGTCTCAACCGATAATCGTTTCCAGACCCACACGCAGGTCACGATGAGGCCGAGTAGTACGGCAAGCAGGGTCAGGTTGGCTTGCCCTTGATCGCGATGGTCCACCATACGGCGGAGATCATACGAACGTGAAGGAGGGGCCGTCAACGAAAGGAGCCTGGAGAAAACCGCCGGCTTGACCGAGATTTCCCGTTGTGACTATTCTGCGCAAACGATAGCGTCCGATGCGTTGCCTATGAGACTCACCATTCTCGGTTCCGGGACCAATGTGCACCCTACGCGGGCCGCTGCTGGTTATCTGGTGCGTACGGACCAGAACATCCTCCTCGATTTCGGCCCCCGCACCTTGATGAACCTGATCAAAACCGGTGTGAATCGACACAAGATCACGCATATCTTGTTTTCCCATTTTCACGCAGATCATTTTTCAGACTTCATCACCTTTTTTTTTGATGCGGTCATCTACGCCAAATACGGAGGAGGCCATCGTCCCGACATGACGGTGATTGGCCCGAGGGGTACGATCCGTCTCTTACGGTCGATCATGCGCAGTTTCCCGAGTTTTGACTCAGCTCCATTCCGCGTGACCTTCCGTGAGGTATCCAGCAAGCCGTTCATGATCGGGGAGACTCGTATCGTGCCCAAACCAGTCGTCCACGTACCAGACCTCTCGTCCGTCGGCTATCGGATCGAGTATCGGGGGAAGGCTATGGTGTACTCTGGGGACTCACAGTATTGCGATGCACTCGTCCGGCTGTGTACTGATGCCAACCTGGCCGTGCTCGATTGTTCATTTCCTGCAAACAAGCCTGGCCCCGCCCATCTGCACGCTGGACAGTGTGGTCAGGTGGCGAAAGAGGCCGGGGTGGGTCAACTCGTCCTCTCGCATTTCTATCCAATTGCGGATCGATACGACGTGAGAGGCCAAGCGGCCGAGCAGTATGGTGGCAAGATTTGGAAGGGGAAGGATTTGCTGACGATTAAGCTTTAGCAGGCTGGGGAAAAATTCTGTGAGCACGACGGAATTCCACTGGTCGGTACGGCTAAAATACCAGGCGTGTGCACAATGCAGACTGCTCAAAAAGGATGTTCAGCAAGGCCGCAGCGAGCGAAGAGGCGAGGAGGTACATACCGCACTTCGTGTGAGCCGTTCACCCATCGAATTGATCTTGGTGAACGGATAAACTCCACCAGTGTGATTCTTCTTCAGGGTCGAGGCCGCTGAGCGACGTGAGAACGTCGCTGGCGGACTTTTTCAGCAGTCTGCTAGAGACCTTCTTCGCGAGGGGCACCGCCGAGGATCTCGATGAACTTGGTCAGGCGAGCGGTCTTTTCCTCTTCCCTCGACTTGGAGTAGATCGCCAATAGGTTTTTGATCATGCGGGACAGAATCGCTTGAACCGGACTTTTTTGCAGATACTTCTCATCAAACCCGTATCCGGCCTCGGTCAGAAAACGAGCGCAGTTTTTTTCAGTCAGCAAGGCTCCACCGTTGAAGCAGTCGATAAAAATCTTGTACCGATCGGACTCGTATTTCACCAAGAAATGCCCCGGCATGCCGACGCCAAACAGCGGGAGCGCTAAACGCTGTCCGATTAAGAGATAGACGGCTGATAGGCTAATGGGGATGCCGACTCGCCGATCCATGACGCAGTTGATGTAGCTGTTCTCAATCTCATAATAGTTTTTGGTATTTCCCTTAAACCCTTGTTCGGTGAACAGGTAGCGGTTGAGCGCGTTGACAGCCTCTTCGCCGGACGCTCGATAGCCAATCCGCGCTCGAACTTCGTCTGCCATGGTATCGAGCTGTTCACGATAGCGAGCGACATCGAGTGCAGGATAGGTATAGCGAGCGATCAAGAAGGCGCCGGCTTCGAGACGCATCGCGTCGTCCGTGAGGGCTGTCAGGCTCGCCAGTTCATCCTCAAGCTTGCTTCCTCGGATTTCCTCTAGGACGGACGCGATCCGATCGGCCATTTCCGGTTGTTCAATTTCCGCTTCCTGGAGAAGCGGGACGGCCGATGGGCCGATATCGATGAGTCTTCCGCTGATGGTACGGACAATCCGGTCGTCCTCATCGGACAGCAAGCGTATCAGCGCACGAATTTGATTCTCCGGCATCATCTCCTACGACTCTCCGTCGCTCACAGGCTGACGTGTGGGGGGTATTGAGGTCATGATCTGACGGATTTCGTCGTCAGTCAAGCGATCCATGGTTCATCATGAGGCTACCCCATGGCACGACGGAATGCCTTGGCCCCGCCGTACAGACACAAAGCATCGAACACAATCATGACCAAGACCACCATTCCGACATGCGGCAAAGCTTCAGTCCAGCCGGACAGAATTAATGGCCGCACGGCATCGATCGCCCAGGTCATCGGGTTGAATTGCGCCAGAAAGCTCATCCAGCCAGGCATTGCCGTCAGCGGGACCAACGCGGAACTGAGGAAAATCATCGGTAGCGAAAGAAATCCCAATACGGAAAAGAAATCACCGTGACTTTTCACGGAGAAGGCCATCGCCATGGAAATGGCCGTCAGGCCGACACCGAACATCATGCCGATCAGCAAGATCGTCGCCACGCCGAGAAGGCCTGTCGCAGGTTGAACACCAAAGAGGTATGCCACGCCGAGAATCACGAGGACCTGCATCGACGTGATCGCCATCACGAAGATAAAGCGGCTCAGGATGACGGAAGATCGATGGATTGGCGTGGACATCAACCGTTCGAGGAACCCGTTTTCCTTGTCGAACAGCAGATCGACCCCGCCGGCCAAGCCGTTGTTCAGGACCGTCATCACGACGACACCGGCTGCGAGAAAACTGATGTAATTGGGAGCCTGCATGACCTGGGTGTCCGCGGCTCGCTGAAAGAGATTGCCGAAGAAGATGAGCCAGAACAGCATCGGCTGCACCAAGGTGAACAGCATGCTGAACTTTTCCCGGCTCAATCGTCGAACCCACCGCATCGTCAACGCGCTGATTTCTTGCCAATAGTGCGCCACAGGACTCCTTTATGCCGTCTCGGATTCCGGGATGGATTCGGTGATGGCCCGTCCCGTATGCGCGATGAACACATCATCCAAGCGCGGACGGTTATATTGAATAAACTCGATGTTACAACCTAATCGATTGGCCGATTCGAGAATGGTGGGCAAGGCTTTTTCAGGGGATTCCACTCTGATATCCAAACCCTTGGGGGTGGCCCGCACGGCCTTGATCGCAGGCCGATCTTTGAGCTCGGACTCTAACGAATGAATCCGGTCGGTCTCTTTCAAGGTCAGGGACACAATGTCCCCACCGAGGGCGATTTTGAGCTCGACCGGTGAGCCCAGCGTTTTGATCTTGCCCCCGTCAATAATCGCGAGTCGATCGCAGAGCTGATCGGCCTCATCCAGATAGTTGGTCGTCATCACAATCGTCATCCCACGGGCTTTGAGCATTCGAACGTACTCCCAAATCCGGAGACGGCTTTGTACGTCGAGGCCGAGTGTGGGCTCATCGAGAAACAAGACTTTGGGGTCAGGCAGCAATCCGCAGGCGATATCGAGCTTGCGTTTCATCCCGCCGGAATAGGTCTTGGCCGGCCGGTCCGCATGGGTCTCCAGTTCGACCAGTTTGAGCAGTTCGGCGATGCGTTTAGCCGCTTCTTCTTTCGTCAGATGATAGAGCGCACCCAGCAATTGTAAGTGTTCACGTCCGGTGAGGAACCGGTCGATCGCACGTTCTTGAGGCACGTACCCGATGAGGGTCCGAACCTTGTCTGCATCGCGCACCGTGTCGTACCCCATGACCGTCGCCGCACCTGATGTCGGGTGCAGCAACGTGATGAGGGTGCGAAGCGTGGTGCTCTTGCCTGCGCCGTTCGGTCCCAGCAGGCCAAAAATCTCTCCTGCGTAGACCTGGAACGAGAGGTCATCGACAGCCCTATAGCTGTCATAGGTTTTGCTCAGATGGCTGACGTCGATTGCGATGGTCCGATCCATTTAGTCCAAGCCCTTTATGCCGTGAGGTTCGTGGAGCATGAATTGAACCAGATCGTTCAATCGACGAGCCCGTTGGTGGAGCCCGTCCGCTTCCAGTAAAAATTGTTTTTCCAAGGGGGTACAGTCCAAATAGGTTGAGAGAGTATTGACCAAGACTTCATCACTGACTTCTTCGCGAAAAAACCCTTGCCACGCCGCACTATCTTCTCTCGCCTGAAGGTACCGTCCAAGCACATCAACCAGCGCTCGCCGAACGCCTTTGGCCAGCCCCTCGGTGGAGCACATGGGCGTGACCTGAATCGTCGCTTCACGATAGGGTTTGTCAAAGTGTTCTTCGGAAATCTCACACCGTTCGAGCCCTTGCAATAAAATGTTGGAGCGCCCGTCCGGCAAGGGTTGCACACTCACGATCCGTCCGATGCACAGCGCGGGATAGATCGCCGGATTCCCATAGTAGTCCGGCTCCCACCCTTCTTTCAGGAGCGCCATGGCAATACATTGACCACCCATTGTCACATCAGCGATCATCCGGCGATAGCGTGGTTCAAAAATGTGGAGCGGCAGATACGTTCTGGGAAAAAAGACGACGTTGGGTAACGGAAACACCGGAAGGCGATCGGGAATCGGAAACGGTTCGACATATTTGGACGAACTCCGATCAGACGGCCCCCGCTCATGATCAGTCTGCATGGCTCACGATAGCTGACACGTGTGAAAATTGTCAACGCTGTTTGCTCGGCGACGAGCCATAAGAAAATACAAAACATCGCTCTGAGAGAGTCGATTGGTTCAGGGGCCAGACGCGTGGTATAACCGATACAACGGGAGGACTTAGGTCAAGTGATCCACTTACGATTGGCTGGCGATACATGGCAGCGCGTGACAGACTGGGGACGGATCCTCATGGTAGTGCCTGTCTTGCTGAACGTGACTGTGTCGACGGCGCTCGCCGCAAGTCCCGCTCCTCCACCATTTCAGCCGGCAACCGCCGGGTACCAGTACACGTTTCCGAGAGACCATGGATCGCATTCCACCTATCGAACCGAGTGGTGGTACTACACAGGCCATCTACAGGCAAAAAACGGCCGGTCGTTCGGCTTTGAGTTGACCTTCTTCCGTCGGGGGGTGCCACCGGACGAAATCAAAACGCTACCGTCCAAATGGTCGATCAGCCACCTGTACCTGGCCCATTTCGCCGTGACCGATATCAACGGGAAGCGATTTCATTTCTCGGAAAAGTTCAGTCGGGAGGGGTTGGGGAAGGCCGGCGCCGACGAGTCGCGGCTCCGCGTCTGGATCGATGATTGGCGTGCGGAGGCTGCCACGGACTCGACCGGATCCCACACCGTGGTCGCCCACGACGAGACCCATTCGCTCGCCCTCACACTCCAACCGGCCAAGCCTCTTGTCACCCATGGTGCGGCGGGCATCAGTCGAAAAGGGAAAGATGTCAGCCAAGCCTCGCACTACTATTCGTTTACCAGACTTGCGACCACGGGCAGCCTAACGATCGACGGCGAACAGTTCGAGGTGACTGGCCTCACCTGGATGGACCATGAATTTGGGTCAGCCGAACTCGGGACGGATCAAGTCGGATGGGACTGGTTCAGCATCCAGTTGGAAGACGACACCGAGCTCATGCTGTATCGGATGCGGCGGAAAGATGGCTCGTCCGATCTGGCCTCCAGCGGGACCGCCGTGTCGCCGGATGGACGCACTCGACACCTGGAGGTCACCGACTTTCAGATCGAATCGACCGCAACGTGGGCCAGCCCTGAGAGCAAGGCCACCTATCCCAGCCGATGGAAGCTGACGTTCCCGTCGCTTGGCCTAGTGTTGGATGTCACGCCGCTGCTCGCGGATCAGGAACTACGCACCTCGCGCAGCACCAAGGTCTCCTATTGGGAAGGGGCGGTGGCGGTGACAGGGACCAAACAAGGCAAACCCGTGAAAGGCCAAGGCTACGTGGAGCTGACCGGCTATGCCGAGCGGCTCAAGATGTAGAGAAAAAGATGGGCATATTTGTCAGCCATCCGATCCACCACACGATCCCATTCATTAATGGCTGACTTGAATGTCATTGCTTCTTAGTGCAGTTGCGAGATGCTTTGAAAGCG